>JAFDKD010000034.1 GCA_019307165.1 Deltaproteobacteria bacterium
AGCGCATATCCCCACCAGTTGCCCTTGGTTGAAGCGTCGGATGCCGCCCTCAGGGCCCTGGCCGTATGGGCACTGGGGTGGTTTGGCATGCCGGAGGCACGTTCAAAAATTGAACACCTATTCGATGACCCATCCGAAACTGAAATTTTCGAGGACGGACGGCTTCAAAAGATCCGAATCATGGATCTGATCCGAAGGATTGACACCCGCTGATCGACCGCAGACAAACCTTTTCTCCCATAGTCGAGGCGCGTTATGAAGGATAGGATATCGTCGGCAATCATTGAGAGTATGAGTGACGGGCTCCTGGTATTGAATTTTCACGGATATATCATCCATACCAACCCTGCAGCCTTGAACCTGTTCGACATCGATCCCCAGGATCTCCAAAACAAGACCTATATCCAACTATTTATGGATCGTCCTGAAAACGATGCGTTTAACGATATTATTTTCAATGGGATTCAGAACAGGGAAACCCGACTCTATCGCGAGGTATCCTATCTGAAAAAGGGCGGCGCCCGGCTTGACTTGGCCGTGACCACATCGTTCTTGAGCGATGAGAAAGGGGAGGACCACAAGGCTGGAATTGTTCTGGTAGCAAAGGATATTACCGAAATCAGGGCACTGGACCGTGCCCGCAATCGGGTGCTGAACCATCTTTCACATGAACTCAGGACGCCCCTGTCCATTGTCAAGGCATCCATGGCCCGGCTGGCATCAGACGGAATGCAGACCGTCATTCAACGAATCGCCAGAAATCTTGGACGGATAGAGGATATCCAAATGGAGGTGGATGACATTGTAAGGAAATCGAATGACGCCGAAACCCTTCATTTTTCACAATGGGTGCGGCAGATGCTGGACATACTGGATATGGCGGCTGAACAAGGCGGTGATGACCGTAAGGCGATGCTTGCCCTGAGGAACAAGATCGATGACCTTTTTAAAATCTCTTCATCGACCAAAACCCCGGCGGACCCGTGGAAACGCATTGCGGAGATCGTGGAGGCCGCCAAACAACAGGGGAAACACAGGCGTGTGGAAATATCGTTCGTTCCGGGGGACCCCGGACGCGCCCTGATTGACAGCGACCTGCTTGACAAATGCGCCATGGCGTTAATCAAAAACGCGGTTGAAAATACGCCTGACGGCGGCCGTGTCACGGTCTCCGTGAAAAACCTGGAGGGAACGGTGGAACTCAGTATCCGGGACACAGGTGTCGGAATCACGGAGGAAAGCCAAAAACAGATATTCGGGGGTTTCTATCACGCAAAGGACACGGACTTCTACACGACCAAAAAACCGTTCGACTTCGGGGCCGGGGGCAAGGGCCTGGACCTCCTCCGTCTCCGGGTCTTCTCGGAGACCTTCGGGTTCCAGTTAAACTGTCAAAGCAAACGCTGTATCTACATCCCCAGCGAAACGGACATCTGTCCCGGTGATACGACCAAATGCCCGCACATCCTTGAGAAAAAACAGTGCGACCTGTCGGGTGGAAGCACATTCACGATCCTGTTTCCCTTACAGTACAAAGCGCAATAATATCAATGGCGGCATACATTAGTTTCAAAGAACTGCGCCGGCGCGAGGTTGAAGATATAGACTACCGTATTCGGTGCAGGCAGGGCAGGACGGGTATCCTGGTCATGGCGCCGCACGGCGGGAATATCGAACCCGGGACCAGCCGGATCGCGGATGCGATCGCCGGAACAGAGCACGCATTTTACGCCTTTGAGGGCCTGAAAACAGGTCGGAATTCGCGCCTTCACATCACCAGCCGTCGCTTCGATGAGCCCGCCGGCTGCCGCTTGGCGGCCGACGCCGATACGGTCTTGACCATTCACGGGTGCAGCGACAGTGAAAGCCTGGTCTTTGTGGGGGGGCTGGACCGGGCCCTGGCGGCAAACGTGTGGAAAGCCCTAGCCCGGGATGCTTTCCACCTGAAAGAAAGTCCCCGAATTTCGGGAAAGCATCCCCAAAATATCTGCAACCGCTGTCGATCCGGGATGGGCGTTCAACTGGAAATCTCGGCCGGCTTGAGAAAACGGATGTTCACATATCATCCGAAATGTGACCCCACACAAACGGACGTTTTCTACAACTTTGTCAGTGCCTTGAAGGCTGTTTTGGCGAATTCTCACTCACCTTAACCCTGTTTTTTTGTCGCAGACAAAAAAAAGACTTAGGGGCTCCGCCCCAATTGGAATATTGGAATACTGGAATGATGGAATAGTGGGTTATGGGATTATGGAATGATGTGTTTAAAGAAAATATCAGTTTTCGCCCGATTGACAGAACTTCCTCCAACGGCTTTCTCAAGGGGGAATCGAATTCCTTCCTGTTGTCCGGCCATGGAAAAATGCCTTGCTTTCAGCCACCCGTGTTAAGTATGACAAGTCTATGTGCTCGTTTTCTGCCGTTATCCTTTGTTTTTTCGAATGCATGTATTATATTTGATTGGTAAAATGACCCCCAATTGGACCGATACAAAAGGAGAAAAACATGAGGCCCATTGAAATTGTAAAGGATATTTATTGCTTACCCGCTATTGACTGGAACATCAGAGATTTTCACGGCTATTCCACCTATGAGGGAACCACCTACAACGCCTACCTGATCATTGACGACAAGATCACCCTCATCGATACGGTCAAAAGCGCCTTTGCCGATGAGTTGCTCGACGCCATCGGACAGATCGTGGACCCCAAAAAGATTGACTATGTCGTCAGCAATCATACGGAGATGGACCACTCCAGCGGGCTTCCCCGGGTCATGCACAGAATCGGTGAAGACAAGCCCCTGTATACCTCGAAAATGGGGCTTAAAAACCTCTCCAAACACTATACTCAGAAGTGGAACTACCACCCGGTGGACAACCTCGGTGAACTGAACATCGGGAAAAGAACGCTGACCTTTCTGGAAACGCGCATGATTCACTGGCCCGACAGCATGTTTACCTACGTCAACGAGGACAAGGTCCTGTTCAGCAGCGACGGTTTCGGCCAGCATTACGCCGGCGTGGAGCGGTTCGACGATCAAATGGGGGATGCCATCATGCCCCATGCGCTCAAGTATTTTGCGAACATCCTTCTGCTATACGCCCCGTTGATTTTGAAACTCATCGACAAGGTGACCGAACTGGGGATTCCCATAGACGTCATCTGTCCGGACCACGGCATCCTATGGCGGAAAGACCCCGGAAAGATCATTAATGCCTATGTGGAGTGGAGCCGGCAGGCGCCCAGGCGAAAGGCCGTCGTCATATACGATACCATGTGGCACAGCACCGAAAAGATGGCCGAAGTCATTGTCGAAACCCTTGGCGAGGAGGGCGTGCATGTCAAGCTCATGAAACTGAGGACCAGCCACCGAAGCGACATCATGACCGAGGTGATGGATGCCGGGGCCATTATGTTCGGGTCTCCCACGCTCAACAACAACATCTTTCCGACCATGGGCGATATCTTTACCTATATGAAGGGGCTCAAGCCCTTGAACAAGATCGGCGCCGCTTTCGGCTCTTACGGATGGAGTGGGGAGGCCGTCAAAATAATCAATCAACAGATGGAAGACATGAAATTCAACGTGATCGATCCCGGTGTCAGGAGCCATTACATCCCGGATGATGACGGGCTCGCCGCGTGCAGGGAGTTGGCCAAAAAGGTGGCGCAGGCGCTTCCCGCCAAATGATGGAGTTGATCTAATTAACTGGTGCCACGTCACGTTTCTAATGTCGTATGAGATGCAATATCATTATTTCTCTGTGAACTCTGAGTGCTCTGTGTGAGATTTTTTTAATAACAATCAAAATTTTACAGTATAAATCCGGCTCGTCCGGAATTGACTCGGTCTTATCCGGCATTTGACAAATTGGAAAAAAGGGTCATTTCCGGGTGGAAACCGGATTTTCCCAGCGCTTCACACTTCTTCCCGTCAACCCGGCTGCAACCCTTCTCGAGCGCACGCCGTGGTGACGTGTTTCGGTTCCCATGGACAAAGACCTCGCTTTTACCAAGAAAGCTCAACTCACCAAACGATTGAAGGCGATGGACGGCCTTGTGGTGGCCTTTTCAGGGGGCGTGGACAGTACATTTCTGCTGACTGCGGCCCACGAGGCCCTGGGAAACAGGGTTTGGGCGGCCACGGCATCCTCCCCGCTTCACCCTGCCGGAGAACAGGCTGCGGCCGCTGTGTTCTGTAAAGACAGGGGCATTGTGCACGTCCGGTTTTCATCCAATGAAATGGCGCTGCCCGAGTTTTTGTCCAATCCGCCCGAACGCTGCTACATCTGCAAGCAAGCGATGATGCGGAAGCTGTTCGAAACGGCCGAGGAACTGGGTATCGACCATGTGGCCCACGGCGCCAATGTGGATGACTCGAACGATTACCGCCCCGGTTTCCGGGCCGCCGCGGAAGCGGGCATCCTGTCGCCGTTGGTGGATGCGGGTTTGGCCAAGGAAGAGATCCGGTTTCTGGCCAAAGAGTTGGGTCTCTCGGTGTGGGACAAGCCGGCCATGGCCTGTCTGGCCAGCCGAATTCCTTATGGGACCTCCATCACGGCAGAGATACTGAAGGCCGTGGAAGAGGCGGAACAGGCCCTTATGGATGAGGGTTTCAGGCAGGTACGGGTGCGCCATCACGGCGCCGTGGCCAGGGTGGAGGTCGCTCCCGGAGAGTTGGAAAAACTCATGGACGAGACCTTGCGGCGCGCCGTGGTGGAGAAACTTCGCAGGATCGGCTTTGACCACGTGGCCCTGGATTTGGAAGGATACGAAACGGGAAAAATGAACCGCGCCCTGAAGGGCATTGCTTCGTGATTTTGGTTCTTTGTGCCGAAAAACATTACCCTTGAACCTATAATAAAGATTCACCACAGAGAGCACCGAGAACACAGAAAAATAAAGGTTTATATTTTTAATCTTTTAATAATCTTAACGCTAAAATTAACCGGAACCCCAGTTTCGATTTCCGATAGCACTATGCAAGCAAAATTTTTGGCTTTAACGGATTTCTTTCACCGCATCTACTATTTCTCTGTGATCTCTGTGTGCTCTGTGGTGGTGCTTTTTTCGGCTATATCGAACAAGGCTATTCGTGGTGAATAATTTGTTTGTTTTATAAGAACGAAAAGGATGCCCCCATGACCTACGAAATCAAAATGAACGACGCCTTCAAGGGCTACACCGATGACCAGGACAAAATCCTCACACCTGAGGAAACGGTTCGCCGATTCAGGGAACGATTGAATTCGATCGATTTGGACATCCTTGAAGAAACCGTAAGGATAGACAGCGGTCGCCTGGATATTCCCGTGTATTTCAGCGTGTGCGGAAAGGATGCCGAGAGCGTTATCGGCACCAAAAAGCAGATGGGAAAAGGGGGCACGCCGCAACAGTCGGAGGCCAGTGCCGTCATGGAACTGGCCGAGAGATTCAGCTTTTTCAGCTTCTGCAACAACCCCGGCAATTTCTTTACGGACGAATATCGAAATATCAAGGACAACGTCCTGCCATTCGATACCATTGCCAAGTCGGTGCACGATGACTCCGAAGACATGGAACGCGCCCAAGCGGTCTTCTCCAGACTGCCCCTCAAGTGGACTTGGGCTTATAATATGACCCGCCGGGAACCGGTGCTGGTCCCCTTTGACTGGTTTTTCACCATTAACGAGTTCAACGGCCCCTCCGCGGGCAATTGTCTGGAAGAGGCAGTGCTTCAGGGCGTCTGCGAGGTGGTGGAACGGCACGTGTCTTCCATTATCAGCCGGAACCGGCTCAAAACTCCCGCCATCAACCTCGATTCGGCCGCGGACCCGATGGTGCGGTCCATGGTCGCCAAGTTTCGCAAGGCGGGCGTGCGGCTCTATGCCACCGATTTTTCCCTGGACACCGGCATACCCTCGGTAGGGTTGTTGGCATACGATCCATCCACCTTTCCGAACCGGAGTGAAATCGTCTGGACGGCAGGCACCACGCCCGGACCGGAAAAGGCCCTCAGCCGTGCGCTCACGGAGGTGGCCCAGTTGGCGGGAGACTTCGATACCGCCTCAAACTACGTGGCCAGCGGTCTCCCCAAATTCACCGACCTGTCGGATGCGGCATTTGTGATGGACCCGGGCAGCATCGTGGACATTTTGGCCCTGCCCGATCTTTCCCATGACAACATGAAGATTGAAGCGGAAAACTGCATCCAAGCCCTGGATCGCGGCGGCATGGACGTCATATTGATCGATGTGACCCATTCAAAACTGAAGGTGCCCGCCCTTTACACGATTGTGCCCGGGGCGCATTTCAGGGAACGGGCGGCAGAGACCAGCGTGGGCATGTTTTCGGCCAAGCTGATTGCCGAGAATAGCGATCCCGCCGGAGCCATTCACGAATTGACGCTCATGGATCAAGCCCTGCCCGGCAAATACTACGTGAAATTCTTTCTCGGCCTGTCCCACCTGAACAGCGGGGCCCCGGACCGTGCACTGCCCTTTTTCGAGGCGGCCCTGGCGCTTGACCCCAAAAAGGAGGACATGGTCAGCATCTACTCTTACATGGGTGTCTGCCTCAAGGACCTGGAGGCATATCAAGAGGCAATCGAAAAACTGGAAGCGGCCGAATCCCATGATCCCGAAAGGACGGACGTTCACAACCTCATGGGGTTCTGCTATTTCAAGCTCAAGGCGCACGAAAAGGCCATTGAATGTTTTCGGAACGTGCTGAAGCTGGACCCGGCCTCGGCCATCGATTACGCCAACATCGCCTCCAATTACCGGGACATGGGCAATCGCAAGGAAGCGATCCGGCACTACCGCCTCGCCATCGAACTGGACCCTTCCATCAATTTCGCCCGGGAAAATCTGGAGCGGCTGGAGAAAGGGTAATAACGCCGGCCGCGGGCGGGTTTATTGAAACAGCATTAATGAAAACGGTTCTACTCACCACGAAGATCACGAAGACCACGAAGTTGATTTATGTTTTAAAATTCCCTTCTTCCTGTGCTTCGTATACTTCGTGGCAAAGACATATTTTATGTTAATTGTCCCTGTCATCACGCCATTCTTTGACTCATTGATATTCTTTTTTTCATCTTGACAGACGGCTGTGGAAGGGATAATATTGTCTTACCACTGTCTTACCTCACTTGGAGGGGGCGCCATGGATACGACGCGGCTATCAGAAAAGGGGCAGATTGTGATCCCCAAAAAAATCAGGGCCTTTTATGGATGGGAACCCGGAATCGAGTTCTCGATAGAAGACCTTTCCGACGGTATCAAATTGAAACCTATCAAAGCTTTCGAAGAGACCACCGTCGATGAGGTTATGGGCTGTATTCCCTATGAAGGCCCAAGAAAAACGCTGAAAGACATGAAAGCCGCCATCGCGAAAGGAGCCAAAGAGAGCCGGTGATCGCCCTTGACACGAATATCCTTGTCAGACTTTTGACAGCTGATAATCCGGCCCAGGCAAAACGCGTGGCCAAACTGATTGAAGGCGATGACATTTTCATTCCAAAAACGGTGGTTCTGGAAACCGAGTGGGTTTTGCGCCACGCATACGGCATCGCTAAGAACACCCTGATTTCAGCCTTCCGCAAGCTGTTCGGACTTCAGAATTTGACCCTCGAAGATCCCAAAACCGTCCTCCTCGCCCTTTCCTGGCACGAAGAGGGACTTGATTTTGCCGACGCCCTCCATCTCGCCTCGAGCTTTAAGGCAACGAGATTTGCCACATTCGATAAAGCATTGAGAAAAAGAGCATCCAAAGTCACTTCTATGGATGTATTCAACCCCTGAGCTTTGTTCTGTGAGAATGTGAAGGGTGTCAGGTCTCAACATTTGACAACTGGAAGTAAAGATGATACAAACGGAAAAAATTGAATTGGATTTATTCACATGGGACGCCCACTTCGCATCCAGTATCCTGGGGCCTGGTATCACATCACATCCCGAGGAAATGAAAGAAAGGCCATCTTCAATAGTAAAGGAGATAGAGAGAGATTCCTTTCCTATCTCGAATCGGCCCATGATCGCTATGGAGCCCTGATTCATGTCTATTGTTTGATGAAAAACCACTATCATCTTCTCCTTGAAACCCCAAGGTCCAATCTCTCACAAATCCTTCATCACATAAACGGCGCATATACAAACTACTTCAACGCTAAGAGAAAGCGTGCGGGTCACTTGTTTCAGGGGAGATACAAAGCCATTCTTGTGGATAAAGATGCTTATTGCCGGGAGTTATCCCGGTATATTCATCTCAATCCGGTGAGAGCGGGCATCGCACACAGCGCATCGGAGTATCCATGGTCAAGCTATGGGTATTATATCGGTGTGAAGAGACGGCCTCAATGGCTTATAATTGAGAGGGTGCTTGAATATTTTGATAATGACGTCAAAGAAGCCTCCAAATATTACCGGCTATTTGTAGAGGAGAATTTGGGGGAAAAGATGTCAAGTCCCCTTAAGGATGTTTTTGCCTCATCATTTTTGGGTAGTGAGGAGTTTATTGATTGGGCCAAAGAGAAATGGATTGGGTTTAAGAACGCGGACGTACGTAACATACCAGTCTTGAAAAAACTCAAGGGTGCTCCTTCTTTGGAGCAAATTGATCAAACGGTCGGCTCAATAATTAACCGACAAAATCCATTGCATAAGAAGTTCTGTCTATACATAAGCCAAAGAAATGCCGGTTATAGACTCAAGGACATTGCTGCTTATTACAATATGAGGGGGTCTGCGGTGAGACCGAGCGAAGAACTTAAAAAAAAGATTGAAAGAGATTTTAAATGTGTTGAATGTTGAGACCTGACACCCATAATGTTCTCAGATCAGGATTTACCCGCTTTTGTTACAGAGTGCTTTTCCAGACATAATCAATGCCCCGACCCCAACTCACAACCTTACAATCTACTGCAATCCTCCTGTGCGTATCACCGGCTTCTATGCCTGGGATCGGTATAATCAGTTATTTCTCCGATCATCTCAAACAGAACGGACCCATTCCTGATAACCACAGGTGGCTGACAGGGCCTTTGCGGCTCTTTCAAAGGAGGGGAATGCCGGCAAACCGGCTATGGTAAATTCCTTCATTGCGCCGGCCGCCCTGGAGGCATAAGGCGGCACCATGAAGATGGGCAGATTCAGCTTGTCCCTCAACCGACAGAGCGCTTCGATATATTGTTGCCTGAATTCCGCATCCATAAACGGCAGGTATGACATGGTAATGACTGCATCGACCTCGCCGGCCATGAGTTCAATGCATGTTGTGCAAATGGTGAAGGCCACATCTCGGGGAAGCCATACCACATCGAGCGGGTTACTGACGCCCGAGAAGGGGGGCAGGTACGGCTTTAAAAAATCTTTGAGGCGTTTTTTCAGTGCGGGACTGAACGGTTGAACCTCCAAACCCAGGGCTTCGCATGCGTCGGCGGCAGATATGCCTCCCCCTCCCGCCTCGGCCATTATTCCCACTTTTTTGCCCTTGGGAGAGAGGGGCGACGAAAATGAAACGGCCATGTCCACCAGTTCCTCGAATCCTTCCGCCATTACGATTCCCGATCTTCGCGCCGCGCCGCGCCATATTTCCCGATTTCCCGCAATTGAGCCTGTATGGGACATAGCGGCCCTTGTCCCTGCCCGGCTAAACCCTGATTTCCAGATAACAATGGGTTTCGCGGTCCCTACTTTCGAGGCCATTTCAAAGAATTCATTTCCCCTGCCGACATTTTCCGCATAGGCGCAGATTACCTTTGTTTTGGGATCACCGCCAAAATGAGAAACATAGTCGAAGAGATCCAGGTCGGCCTGATTTCCGCTGCTGATTGCAGCGCTCAATCTCAACCCCCTGGCAGTGCCCCCTGTAATGAAATTCTCGCTTGCCCATCCGCTTTGCCCGCAGAAAGCCACGCTTCCCGCTTCCAGATCCGCCTCATCAAGTTCAACAATGGTATTCAACCGCATGTCCGGAGAAAAAATACCCATGCAGTTGGGTCCCACCACCCTCATTCCTTCAGATCGGACTGCTTTGATCATTCGCTCTTGCAGCGTCCTTCCCTCTTCCCCCAGTTCGGCAAAGCCGGCCGCATGTATGACTGCAAATTTGATCCCTTTTCGGGCGCACTCAACCAGGACGCTTTCCACAGCGGCCGCGGGAATAGCGATGATTATCATATCCACCGGTTCATCCATATCTGAGAGTGACGCATAACACTTAATCCCATTCAACTCTTTTGAGCTTCTGCTGATAGGATATTTCTTGCCGAGATAGCCATGTTCATTGACTCTCCACCAGATAAACCCTCCGCCTCTCGTAGAATCGGCCGAAGCCCCCAGGACTGCCAGAGAGCGAGGCCTGAATAGGCGATCGAGGCCCGTGTTTTTTTTGCCTGTCCGCTCTTGTTCTTTCACAATATCTCCTTTACATCTAAAAAAACCTTGCTGCCGCGAATACGCCCAGCATGGCAAATGACAATGCCAGCTTGCCGGCCATGCCCAGAATAAGACCCAGCCAAGCGCCGATCCCCGCCCAACCGGCCTGTTTGACGTTGCGTTGGTCCGAAAGCTCGCCGATGACGGCCCCGATAAAGGGCCCCAGAAAAATCCCGGGCAACCCGAAAAAGATGCCGACCACAGCGCCCAGGGCGGCGCCGATCACGGCGCGCTTCCCGGCGCCGAACCGTTTGGCGCCGAATGCGCCGGCGGCGAAATCGATGGCATGGGCAAGCAATGCCAGTGCCCCGAGAATGACCAGGGTAACGCCGCCCACATAGGCAAAGCCCTCGGCCCATGCAGCGGCCAGCAAGCCCAAAAAAACCAAAACCGGCCCGGGGAGGGCCGGCAGGACAATACCCGCGAGGCCTCCCGCAACCAGCAGGACCGCCACGACCCACAAGACAATGGGGATATATTCATGCATGATCCGATCCCAGGACGTGTTGCCTGACCGCGTCCTTCCAGTGAGGAATGTCGATATTCAGTCGTCCGCAAAGGCGTTCATTGGACATGGGCGTAAACAACGGCCGTTCGGCCTTGCTCCGAAACGCGCTCATGGGCACGGGCATGACGACGTTTTCCAGATGCAGCAACTCGAGGACATATCGCGCCCATTCGTATCGTGACGCATAGCCGCTGTTCGTCAGATGATACAGCCCACGCAAGCCGTGTTGGACGGCCCGCAGTGTCACATCCACAATATTATCGACGCCGGTGGGAATGGACGCCTCGTCGCTGCTGACGCGCAGGACCCTGTTATCGGCGGCCCATCCCCTCAACTTGGTTATGAAGTTCTGCGCGCCCTCCCCGAAGACCCAGCTCGGGCGAAAAACCAGGAATTCACCGGCGCAGTCGCAAACGGCCCGTTCCCCGTCCAGTTTGCTCCGGCCGTACACGTTGAGAGGGTTTACCGCATCGTCTTCATCATAGATATCGTGCTTCTTTCCATCAAACACGTAATCCGTACCATAATGTACCATGAGGATATTGTTGGCCCTGCACAATTTCGATAGGGCCCGGACGGCCTTGTGGTTTACCGCATCGGCAAGATCGGCATTGGCTTCGGCGTCATCCACCGCATTGTAGGCCGCGCAGTTGACGAGCACCGTGGGTTCGCAGGCAGCCAGGGCCTTTTCCATGTGCCGAGCATCGGTAATATTGCACACCTGCTCTTCCGGAGCTAAAAAAGGGATGCCGTCAGCGGCCAAACGGGCCTTGAACGCCTTCCCCAACTGACCGCCCGAACCGAGGATCAGGAATGACTGGTCGTGCATGATAAGCCCCATAAAGGTGATTTAGAATTTCAAATTTAGAATTTAGAATTTCCGACTTCTTGCCGCGGCGTAGCTCGTCGGAGCGAAGCCGGGTCTATTTTTGATTTTTAATTTTCGAATTATGGAAAGTTGGACATTTTATTTAGAAAACCACTAGGACCAACCTGTTCAAATCCCTTTTCCGTCATCCCCGCGCAGGCGGGGATCCAGCCCCCCGTTTGCCTGGATCCCCGCCTGCGCGGGTCGGAGATCCCGTCGCTTTTTGGCGGGGAATGACAAATGACGTGTCGCATATGTATGTACAAAAAAACGACTTCGGTTGAAATCAACTTAAGCTTGATTCATAGATTGAAATTTGAGCCCCCTTCGAGGGGGCATCCTGATGCCGGTCGTAGCGAAGCGGAGATCCCGCCTAAAAGGCGGGGACCCGCGAAGCGGGGCTCTGCGGGAGGAGACTCACTCCCCTTCCGCCTGTCTGAGGCGTACGATGGCCGTGTGCTTTATGGCCGCAACCGCATGGTTTCCGGCGTCGAAAACCGCAAGATCCAGATCCACCATATCGTGCCCCTTTTTTTGAAACGAGCGGACGATGCGTCCGCGGATATCCAGCTTTTCTCCTGCCTTCGGAACGGCAAAAGTATCCAGTTCGCTTTTGACATGTATCCAGGGACCGAGATCCACGTTTCTCATAAGGATCTGGTTGGCCTGCGCCAGCAGGTAGGCCGGGTGGTACGGCGCCCCGGGACCCGAATAAATGCCCAGGTTATCGAGATAATCCTGCCGCGCCCTGTTCTCGGCATCGGCGCCGGTTTCACAAAACGTTACGGACCCGAGGGTCCCGGCCGGCCCGAGGTGCTCGACAGATGGTGTCAGCCGAAGTTCCGCAGGCGGAAGTTCTCTTTTAGGATAGTCGGCTGAGAGAGGGGCGTTGCGCGCCCCCCCTGAAAGCCGGGCCAGACCCACGGCGCAAAGGAGACCGTCATGGTTCGTGACTTGGATTTCGAGTTCGTCGCCCCCTTCTCCTACCGCCTCGGACTTGACCCTCACCCGTTCCCCCGCGTAAATCGGTTTGATAAACGTGGCCCGAATGAATCCGCGATCAAACCACCCGCGCGCCCATTTCGCGACCACCGGATGGCTCATGTAGGCAAAGACGGCGATTCCCGGAACCAGCCCTCCACTAAAACCGTACTGCCTGGCTACCTTGTCGTCGTGGATCTTGTTCGTCGAATCTTCAGCAAAATTGAAGGCCTTGAATTCCACCGACGCCGCTCCTTTTCGCTCCTCAACATCCATAGTTTTTTCTCCATTCCGCCACGGCCCGTAGACACAACCTCGCCCGGGTTGACGGGCGAAAACCGCTCGGCGCACTTGACATCCGAAAAATGATGTTTAATTTTCTTTCGTAATTTTAATAATCTTTAGTCATATCGCCGAGTTATATTATTTTCGCAAAGACAAGGTCGCAAAGGAAAGGTTACCTCATTCGGTCACAGAGTGAAAAAAAAAACAAACAGGAAAAGGAGGCCGTTAGTAATGAAAATTAAACCGTTGAACGACAGGGTACTGGTTGCCAGGATGGATGAGGAAGAAACGACGTCGGGCGGCATTATCATCCCGGACACAGCAAAGGAAAAGCCCCAGGAAGGCAAGGTGATCGCGGCGGGTCCAGGCAAAGTGGACGACAACGGGGAGCGAGTTCCCATGGAAGTCAAGGCGGGCGACAAGATATTGTTCGGCAAATATGCGGGCAATGAAATCAATATCGACGGCGTGGAACACACGATCATGCGCGAAGACGACATTCTTGGAATCATCAAGTAAAGCTTTGGGAGGGTTTGAGCTATGGCAGGAAAAGAAATTAAATACAGCTTGAAGGCTCGGGAAAAGATGATGATCGGCGTGGACACGCTGGCCGATGTCGTCAAAGTGACCCTCGGGCCCAAGGGGCGTAACGTTCTTCTTGAAAAATCGTGGGGCTCTCCAAAGATTACCAAGGACGGCGTCACCGTGGCCAAGGAAATCGAACTGGAGGATAAATTCGAGAATATGGGCGCCCAGATGGTGAAGGAAGTGGCGTCAAAAACATCGGATGTGGCTGGGGACGGCACCACCACGGCCACTCTCCTGGCCCAGTCCATTTATCGTGAAGGCTCCAAACTGGTGGCCGCGGGCGTCAATCCCATGGCCGTCAAGCGGGGTATCGACAGCGCGGTTGAGGCGGTCGTGGAAGAGTTGAAAAAAATCTCCAGCCCCACAAAGGAAAAAAAGGAAATCGCTCAGGTGGGGACCATTTCCGCCAACAACGATGCCACCATCGGCGATGTTATTTCAGAGGCCATGGAAAAGGTGGGCAAAGAGGGTGTGATCACGGTCGAAGAGGCCAAAGGCATGGAAACGTCCCTGGACATCGTGGAGGGGATGCAGTTCGACCGGGGCTACCTGAGCCCTTACTTTGTCACCAACCCGGAGAAAATGATTGTCGAATTGGATGAGCCCTATCTTCTGCTGAATGAAAAGAAAATCAGCAATATGAAAGACCTGGTGCCCATTCTGGAGCAGATCGCCAAGATGGGCAAACCCCTTCTGATTATCGCCGAGGACGTGGAAGGCGAGGCCTTAGCCACCCTCGTGGTCAACAAGCTCCGGGGCACCCTGAATTGTGTCGCGGTCAAGGCCCCCGGATTCGGAGACAGGCGCAAGGCCATGCTGGAGGATATCGCCATCTTGACGGGCGGCCAGGTAATCAGCGAGGACCTGGGCATCAAGCTGGAGAACATCACCATGAACGACCTGGGCACGGCCAAGCGGATCTCCATTGACAAAGAGAACACCACCCTCGTGGACGGTGGTGGAGACCGAACGGACCTGGAAGGCAGGGTGAAGCAGATCCGGGCCCAGATCGATGAGACCACCAGCGATTACGACAGGGAAAAGCTCCAGGAAAGGCTGGCAAAGCTGATCGGCGGCGTGGCGGTCATCAACGTGGGTGCTGCCACCGAGACCGAAATGAAAGAGAAAAAGGACCGCGTGGAAGACGCCCTCAACGCCACCCGCGCAGCAGTCGAAGAGGGGATCGTACCCGGCGGCGGCGTGGCCTTTGCCCGGACCATAAAGGTCCTGGACAAGCTGAACCTTCCCGGTGAGCAGCAACTGGGGGTGGACCTGATCCGCAGGGCGCTTGAGGAACCGGTTCGCCAGATCGCCGCCAATGCCGGATTTGAAGGATCGGTGGTGGTCCAGCGCGTCCTGGAAGGCAAGGGCGCACTTGGCTTCAACGCCGAAAAGGGAGAATACGAGGACCTCATCGAGGCCGGCGTCATCGACCCCACCAAGGTGACGCGGTATGCCCTTCAGAATGCCGCTTCCGTGGCGGGGCTGCTGCTGACGACCGAGGCCATGGTGGCTGATAAGCCTGATAAAAAGAAATCCGAGGGCCCCGCCATGTCCCCGGATGACATGTATTGATCCCGAACTTTGGAAACCCACCGCCGGACAGGCTATTGTGATTCGCCTGTCCGGCGGTTTAACTTGTATCCATCAAAACAGGTTCCCCGTTCCGGGTTCACGGTTCCCGGTTGGGGTTTCTTTTAACCCTGAACCTTTGAACCTTATATAAAAGAGAATATCCAAATTCGATATTCGAATTAAAAGACCGGTTCCCGGTTGGTCTTTCTTTTAACCCTGAACCTCTGAACCTCTGAACCTCTGAACCCTGAACCCCTGAAACCACATTCACTGAAGAGGAGGGACGCCCGTCCATGGACATCCAAGAAATCACCAGCCGGGTGGAGCGGGACAGCGTTATTTTTCGCCAGATCACGGCGGAAATCGAAAAGGTCATTGTGGGGCAGCGGGGTCTTCTGGAACGGATGCTGATCGGACTCGTATGCGACGGCCACATCCTCCTGGAGGGACTGCCCGGTCTGGCCAAGACCACGGCGGTCAAGACCCTGGCCGCCTGCATCCGCACCACGTTTCAAAGGATCCAGTTTACGCCCGATCTCCTGCCCGCCGACGTCCTGGGAACCCAGATCTACCGGCCCGATACGGGGGCCTTTGAAATAAAGAAAGGCCCCATCTTTCACAATATCATCCTGGCCGACGAGATCAACCGGGCCCCTGCCAAAGTCCAGAGCGCCCTTCTGGAGGCCATGCAGGAACGGCAGGTGACCATCGGGGAAACCACGTTCGTGCTGGATCGACCGTTCCTTGTCCTTGCCACCCAAAATCCCATCGAACAGGAAGGCACCTATCCCCTCCCGGAGGCCCAGATCGACCGTTTCATGTTCAAGATCCGGGTGGATTACCCTTCGGCCGAAGAGGAAAAAGAGATCATGGCACGGGTAAACCGGGGCGTCGCCGACCAGGTGGGCGGTGTGGTGGACGTCTCCCGTATCGATGCGGCCAGGGAGACCATGAAATCCATCCACATGGAGGAAAAGATCGTCGAATACATCGTGCGCATTACGCGGGCCACCCGGTTTCCCGGGGAATCGGGCATGGATATCGGCCCCATGATCGCCTACGGCGCTTCTCCGAGAGCGTCCATATGGCTGGACCAGGCCGCCCGCGCCCATGCCTTCATGAGCGGCAGGGGGTATGTGACGCCCCAGGACGTCAAGTCCATGGCGCCCGACGTGCTGCGACACCGCATCATTTTGAGTTACGAGGCCGAGGCCGAGGGCAAAAGCGCGGACGATCTCATCAGCGCAATTCTGGACCGAATCGAGGTCCCCTGACATGCTCCCGCCGGAGTTGCTCAAGAAAATCCAGCGATTCCATTTCAAGACCGGCAAGATGGCCAGCGACTTGTTTGCCGGACAGTACGAGAGCGCGTTCAAAGGCCAGGGCATCGAGTTTGCCGAAGTGCGGGAGTATCAGCCGGGAGACGACGTCCGAGCCATTGACTGGAACGTGTCGGCCCGGTTCGGGCGGCCTTTCGTGAAAGTCTTTCACGAGGAGCGGGAACTCACCGTCATTCTCCTTCTGGACCTTTCAGGCTCCCATCTGTTCGGCACCCGAAACAAGTTCAAACGGGAATTGCTGGCGGAAGTTGCCGGCATGCTCGCCTTCGTGGCCATTCGAACCAATGACAAGGTGGGCGCCATTCTGTTCAGCGCAGGTGTGGAGAAATACATTCCGCCAAAAAAGGGAGCGTCTCACGTCTGGCGCCTGATCAAGGAAATATTCGCCTACGAACCGCGGGACCTGACCACGAACCTGGACGGGGTCTTCACCTACCTGAACCGGGTCGCCAGGCGGCACGCCATCGTCTTTCTCATCTCCGACTGCATGGACGAGGGATTCGACACATCCCTCAGGCTGACGGCCAAAAAGCACGCCCTGAGCATCATTCGGGTATCGGACCCGGGCGAAGACCGGCTGCCCAATGTGGGTCTTGTGACGCTCCGTGACCCTGAAACCGGCCGGGTCACCATGGTCAACACCGGAAGCAGGCGTTTACGGGAAGCATGGCAACGGGAGCGACGGGCCCGAAAAACCTATCTTGACGACATCGTTCGAAGGGCCGGGGTGGACCTGGTGGACCTGTCAACCGACGGCGCCGTGATCGAACCCCTGACCCGCCTGTTTGACCGGAGACAAAAACGGTTGCGATGAAGAATCCGGGCCCATAGAACCCGGCTTCGGATTGCCCCTATACGGGGTCCAAAACGGAGCAAACGTGCAGGGGAGCTTTCAGCGATCAGCTGTCAGCCATAAAATGATAAGACACACCGCAACGGCCTTTAATATATGCCGGTGCGATACGCTCTCCACACGTATTCGATGGTAAACTTTTGTCCGATAAAAGCTGAACGCTGACTGCTGATGGCTGATTGCTTGGCCTGCATCAACCCCCAGGCACAGCCATAGGAACATGACCACGGTTTTATGACTTAGTCTCCCAGGATCCCATGAAATCAACGCGCCACTTTCCATACTTTCCCGATAACCGCGCGCTACGGGGGCTGACGATTCCCCTTGCCGTAATTCTGCTCGTGGTGTTGACGGCAACCGCAATTGCCGGGGACGGGCAGGCGGCCCCGGAACCGACGCTATCCGCGGCGTTCGACAGGGAATCGGCCCCGGTGGGGAGCACCGTCACCCTGACCCTGGCATACAGCCTTCCGGAAAAAGCAGCGGTTTCCACGGAATCCGCCGTGAAAGGTCTGGAAGAATTGGCTGTCCTGGATGCCCGTTTTCAACCGGGCCGGATCCAGTTCGACATCATGATCGATCGAATCGGGTCCCTGAGTACGGGTCCCCTGTCCCTGGCGTATCTGGATGCCGAGGGCGAGCGGAAAGCACTGGATGCGGCGCCCGCATCGGTCACCGTCCTGTCAAACCTGGGGGAAAAGCCCCAGGAGGCGGGGCTTCGCCCCATTCGCGGAATTGTCCCGACCCGTTCCAGATGGCTCGCCTATTGGCCCTGGGCCCTGGGGGCCGCGGGACTGCTGATCGTGGCGGCGGTCCTGTTTGGGGGGTACAGGCGATTTATAAAGAAAGACCGCATCGGAACGCCCCAGGATTCGCCCCATATTCGGGCCGAAAAAGCGCTGGAAGCGCTTGAAGCCCAAGGACTTTTCGAAAAGGGGGCCGTTAAAACCCACTATTTCCGGCTGTCGGAAATTCTCCGGCAGTACCTGGAGGCCCTCAGGGGATTTCCCGCCGCGGAGTACACCACAGAGGAAATCGCCCGCCGCGTAAGCGCGCCGGAGGACCTGAACCTGGTGCCCCTTCTCAGGGGGATCGACCTGGTTAAATTCGCCGACGCCCTCCCCACCCGGGCGAGGAAGGACGAAACGCATCACGCCGCGCTGGCCTATGTTCGGGAAACCGCCCCCTCCCCCGTTAACGGTGGCCTCTCGTCCCGGGAGGCGGCCTCATGACGTTCCGGTTTGCCTATCCCGTCATCCTTATCCTCCTTGCGGTCCCTGCCGGGTTCCTGACGTTTGTGTTCATGAGAAAACCGGCTGCCGTCACCCACTCCATGGCGTCCGCCTTGGCCGCCATGGCGGGCCGGAAAAACAGGGTCCTGGGCCTGGTCCCCGTCATGGTGCGCGGGCTCTGCCTGATGCTCCTGGTGCTGGCCGCGGCCAGGCCCCAGCTGTACAACGTCTCACGGGACGTCCGGTCTTCAGGGGTGGACATCATGCTCAGCCTGGATACGTCGGGGTCCATGCAGGCCCTGGACTTCAAGTTGGACGATCGGCCCGTGTCGCGCCTGACAGCGATCAAGAAGGTGGTGAGCGATTTTATCAAAAAACGAGAAGCGGACCGGATCGGTTTCGTCGTCTTCGGAGACGAGGCATTCACCCAGTCTCCCCTCACCATGGACAAGGGGCTGCTGCTGGGCCTGGTTGAGAAAATGGAGATCGGTATGGCCGGTGACCAGACGGCCATCGGCTCGGCCATTGCCATTGGCGCCAAGCGCCTGAAAGACCTGGACGCACAGTCCAGGATACTTATTCTGCTGACGGACGGGAGGCACAACGCCGGAGACATCACGCCCGTGGAGGCCGCGAAAGCGGCGGGCGCCCTGGGCATCAAAATCTACACGATCGGCGTGGGCGGGAGAGGGCCGGCCCCTTTCAAGGTGCAGACGCCCTTTGGCACCCGCACCATCCACCAGCGCGTCGATCTGGACGAAGACACCCTGAAAACCGTCGCCAAAGCGGGAAACGGGAGATACTTCAGGGCGGCGGACAGCGATGAGCTGTCGGAGATCTACGATCTGATCGACCGGGAAGAAAAGACGGAGGTAAAGGTCAAGTCCTTTTTCCACTACAGGGAGCTTTATCTCTTTTTCCTTGTGCCGGCCCTGTTGCTGTTGTGCATTGAAATTTTTCTCAGGACCACCATTCTGAGGACGATACCGTGACATTTGTCAGACTCTGGATACTGAATTTTTTCTGGGCCATACCGCTGGTGATCCTGGTGCTCGTGATCGCCGCCCGCCGGAAACGACGGGCACTGGATAAACTGGCCGACCCGGAACTGCTGGAGCGGCTGACCGGCAGAAGCCAGCGAAGCAGGCTGCTGCTCAAAGGCATTCTCCTGTCCGCCGCCGTCGGCTTGATGGTCCTTTCCATTGCCGGGCCCCGCTGGGGCAGCCGTTATCAGGAGGTCCGGCAGAAGGGCGTGGACATCATGATCGCGGTGGACGTGTCTCCCAGTATGACGGTGGCGGATGTGGCCCCCGATCGCCTGGAAAGGGCCCGGCGCGAGATCATGGACTTTCTGAAGGTGGTCCGTGGGGACCGCGTCGGGTTGATCGCCTTTTCAGGAGCGGCATTCGTTCAGTGCCCGCTGACGCTGGATTACGGCGCCCTTCAAATGTTCCTTCGCGCGCTGGAGCCCGGCCTGGTTCCCGTGCCGGGGACCGATCTGGGCTCGGCCGTTGAAACGGCGCTTTCTTCTTTTGACTATACTTCGGAGACGGACCGTGTGATCCTGCTCATCACGGACGGGGAAGACAACGAGGCCAAGGGACTGGATGCCGCCCGAAAGGCGGCGGAAAAGGATGCGAAGATATTCGTGTTCGGGATCGGGGACGTATCAGGCGGCCCTATCCCGGAAGCGGACGGCGGGGGCGGATTCAAGAAGGACGAGGACGGCAATCTGGTCCTTTCCAAACTGGACGAGGCGAGCCTGCAGAAAATCGCTTCGCTTACGGGCGGCACATACGTTCAGTCCCAGGCCGGTGACCTGGACCTGGACGTTCTCTATTTCAGCGGCATAAAGGCCAGGACCCAAGCGAAAACCCTCAAGAGCGGCAAAATCAAGGTCTACGAGGAACGATTTGCCGTTTTCCTGCTGGCCGCCTTCCTGCTGTTGGTGGTGGAGGGATTGTTGCGGGAGAGGAAAAGGTTGTGAGGTTAATTGCGGAATGGGGAAAAGAGAATATCGAATAACGAATTAAAAAACAGGTTCCCGGTTGGTCTTTCTTTCAACCCTGAACCTCTAAACCTCTGAACCCTGAACCCCTAAACCTTAGACCCCCGATAGGACGGCAAGGCAAGAGGAAGACGCTTAGATGTTACAACCTTTTTTATTGATAATCATTGCACTGTGCGTAATGACCTCCTCGACGGTGAACGCCGCCGAAGATC
>JAFDKD010000035.1 GCA_019307165.1 Deltaproteobacteria bacterium
TCCCCGGTCTCGTCTTGCTTTGGGACATTGGAATGCGAACGCCGGTTTTTTTCGGCAAACAGAAAGATGAATAGAAAATGACAACTCCGGATGGCGACACGCACAGCAAGGCGATCGGCTATACCCTCTGGATCTTCGGTTTCACAGGTTCTCACAGATTCTATTATGGCAAACCCGTGACAGGGACCATCTATTTCTTCACCCTGGGGCTGCTTCTCATCGGCTGGATTGTTGATCTCTTTCTTATTCCATCCATGGATCGTAAGGCTGACCTTCGGTTCAGAACAGGGATATACGACTATAATGTGGCGTGGGTTCTGCTCACATTTCTGGGTGTTTTCGGTATTCACCGGTTTTACATGGGGAAATGGTTCACGGGCATCCTCTACCTCCTCACGGGGGGCCTATTCTTGATCGGCTATATCTATGACCTCTGGACCCTGAACGATCAGGTGAACATACTAAACGGCCAGCAGTAAGAGATGAACGACGGCGGAAGGCAGGTCTGTAGAAGTCCGGTAGAATTCGAACGTACTGACTGAAATGGTTGGACTTATTGAAGCTATTGAAGATTGCCTCAAAGGGCATAATCAGTTGAAATCCTAAGGATAACCAGGAATACCGACCACTTACGGGTTTATGGCGGGGAGACATTCGACTCCCCCCGCCACCATTATTTATCAGTAATATCAATAAGTTGACCCTTGGCATCTGACACCGATTTCGGTGTCATTTTGGTGTCAGCGTAAACCTCTCTCAAATCATCCAGTTCGACTCCGAAATAACGCTCAAACGCTCTATTAACACTTTTCTTAAAACCAACCATATGTTATTTCATATTTGCCTCTGGAGGTGAGGGAACTTCGTCTGGTTTCGACACAACAAACGTTCATTTAATTGCCCTAGAAGGCTCATCCAAGCTCACCCGACCGCCGGCGAAGCGGACCCTGTTATCGATCGGGGTATCTCCTCTCTATCAGGCCGGTAAGCCAACAGGCGGGCACCTTTCAAAAAATGGAGCAGCCAACGCCCTGTATGATTGGCGCGCGCCGGAAATCCCCGAATGGAGCGATTCATGACCCAATACCTGATCAGTTGTATTGTTCCGGTTTACAATGGTGAGCGTTATTTGGGAGATGCGCTGGACAGCATCATCGCGCAAACCTATCAGTCTTTGGAAATCATTGTGGTAGATGACGGTTCGACTGATGATACGGCCTCTGTTGCGTCCAGTTACGGGGATCGAATTCGGTATTTTTTTCAGCCCAACGCGGGTCCTACCGCCGCGCGAAACTTGGGTCTGGGTGTTGCCCAGGGAGAATTCGTCGCATTTCTGGACGCTGACGATCTTTGGCATGAGGAAAAACTGCGGCGCCAAATGGCCTGTTTTGAGAAAAGATCGGAATTAGCCCTCTGCATTACCATGGTACAGAACTTCTGGAGTCAGCAATTGCATCAAGAGGAGAAGCGGTTTCGAGGCCATCGCCTCAGCAAGCCCATCCCCGGCTACTCTGCTGTCACACTGCTTGCACGCCGCATTCTGTTCGAAACCGTGGGCGTTTTTAACGAACGTCTTCAGCACAGCGCCGATACAGACTGGTTTCTCCGTGCTGCCGCAAAAGGAGCCCCTATCGAATTGCTGCCCGATGTCCTTGTATATAGACGTTTGCACGAAAACAACCGCAGTCGAGAAATGTCCGATTCCAGTAAAAACGAATACCTGGAACTGGTAAAAAATCATCTGCATCGCAAAAGGCATTCGGGCGAGGGTTGAACCCCAAATATGGATTTTGATCATGCACAGGAGTCGTCATTTCTGAAGGTGAAGGATCATATCAGCCAGATACGGATCCAGCTGCCGAGAAATGAATTTACGCGATGGCCATACCTGCTGTTCCTTTATTCGAACGCTTGTTAATCGAGTCACATGCGAACTGCAATCGCTCTTGCTGGTTCTGCCCGCGCACCTATGACCGGTCTGGGAAATATCGCCTCGCAAACGGTGAGCATAAAGTCGAGAAGATGCCCACATGGAAGGTCATCGACATCCTGGATCAGGCCCAGGCAATGGGTTTCAACGGACGCGCGGCGTTCCATCACTATTGCGAGCCGTTGCTCGACCAGCGCAACCTCCTGTTTGCCAAAGAGGCCAAAGAGAGGGGCATGAAGCCCTATCTGGTGACGAATGGTGATCGACTGCATGGAGACGAGCGATTGCGCCAAGAGGTTCAGCACCTCTACGAGCGCATCGTCGTCGGGATCTACGACTATGAGACCAATGAGAAATTGGAGGAAGCCAAGCAATACTGGAAACGCATGCTGCCTTCTGCCGATGTAGATTTCAGCACCATCCGACTTGGAGGTGAAGGAACTGTAACCAGCATCGGAACCCCGAGAGCGCTGGTCCCCTCGGACCGACGCATGGCGGTGCCGGACCTCACTTATACCAATGCCCCTTGCCATCGTCCTCTTGTTCGCATGATTATCCAGTACGATGGTGACGTCTGCAACTGCTGCGATGACACCTTCGGTGCCTTTCAACTGGGGAATGTCTATCAGAATACCCTGGCGGAAATCTGGTTTTCCCGGGAACACCGGCAGATCCTGGACGATCTAGTCTCAGGCCGCAGGGAGAAATACGAATTGTGTCGCGGTTGCCCCCAAGGTCCAACGGGTCCTGCCCCGGAGGGCAAAAAAATAGGCATTTCCATCAGACGATATCAAGGATCGGGTGCGCCCCAGTGAATAGCCAAGAAGACCAGCTTTCCCGGGCGATGCAGTTCTTTGAGACCTTCGAGAAAGCGACAAATCCGACCGAAAAGACCCGAAACTTTGAATCCGGGATTGATCTGCTCGACGCCTGCCTGAAAAGCCCGGCCGGCCTGTCCGAAGATACCCGACGACGGGTTCAACAACTTCGTACTTCTTGCACCATGAAGCTTCTGCGGTTCCTGCCCGACGTTCGGGGAGGTTCAACTGAACCTTGGTTGGATTGCGTCAGAATACTCCTGCTGAAAATGAAGCCGGAAATCGACGCGGTTCTCCGGGATTACACCCGCAATGCCGTGCTGATTCCACAACCTGGGGAAGGAACCGTGGTGCAGATTTCGCCTCCGCCGCTTACCTGGCTGCCGGTACCGGGCGCCTCCGGTTACAGGGTCGAGGTCTATGATCACAGCGGGGCCGTGGCCTACGAAAAGGTCGTCAAAAATGATCCTGTGCATCTGCCCGATCGGGTGTTTCGGCCCGGCGCCTACACGTGGGATGTATTTGCTCTGGACAGGGGAGGAAGAGAGCGCGGGCGCAGAGGCAGGATGTCATTCACCATTCCGGAGAATATCCCCGAACTGCCCTGGGTGGAGCCTCGCGTTCTGCTGGCTCGGGTGCCGGAGCGACACCCCCGCTTCCTCTATCCGAAGTCCGAGATATCCGCGATCCGGGCGACGCTTGAGACGTCAGGGAGAAAGGCATTTAATGCATGCCTGCGCGCCGCCAAACATGCCCTGAAGGCGCAGTTGCCGCGCTATCCGGCCCACCACCGTATCGGCGATCAACCGAAAGCCAGACTCGCATGCCAACGGTACGCCATGAAACTGGCGAAATGCCTCAACGGCGCATTGATGGATCTGTCACTTGCCTTTCTCTTAACCGGAGAGGCGGCATATGCCGAAGCGGGGAAGGCTATCCTGCTTGAGGTGGCGGATTGGCCGGTAGTCGACAACGATGTGACGTCCGTCAGCGCCCGATGGGGAGACGAGCCGGGGCTCATCCTGGCGCGTTGCGGACACCGGGCGTATGACTGGCTGTACGACGCCCTGAGCGACCGGGAGCGGGCCAAGGTTCTGACCATGTGCGAGGCAAGGGCCTGGCAGGCCTATCGCCGCCTTTTTCGGTGCAACTATCTGGCCTGCCCCGGAGAGAGCCACAACGGACGCCTGATTGTGTACCTTGCTGAAATGGCCATAGTAATGGCCGGCGAATCGGATGGTGCGGAAACCTGGTTTGAATACGCTCTGAAAGCCCTGACGACCCTCTATCCCCACTGGGGGGGAAATGAAGGCGGCTGGGCCGAGGGAATCGCCTACGGCGCCCCCTACAACATACTCTATATTCCCGCATTTGAAACGATTAAAAAGACCACCGGCTATGATTTGTGGTCCCGCCCCTTTTTTCGGCATCTGGGATATTTTTTTTTTTATTTCACGGCGTTGCGCGGCGAGATCAGTCCCTTCGGCGACGACGCCGAAAAATGGGGACCAGGGAAAGGCAAAAACCATCATTATGCATCATTGCTTCAATATCACGCCGGTCGATTCAATGCGCCCTATCTTGGCTGGTATGCAGATCAGGTGTCGGACCGGCGGGGCCACGGAGGAGAATTATCGTTTCTTTTTAATGATAGCTTGAAAACTGAACCACCCACGGATCTGCCGGGATCTCGTGTTTTCCATGATGTCGGCTGGGCGGCCTTTCACAGCAACCTGAGCCGGCCGGATGAGGATACCTTCTTTCTCTTTAAAAGCAGCCCTTATGGGAGTGTTTCCCACAGTCATGCCGACCAGAACGCGTTCTGTATCATGAAGGGGGGCAGGGCGCTGGCGATTCCGTCGGGGTACACCGGCCCTTTGGCGGGGTTTCCCCATCATGAGAGGTGGACATGTTCTACGGAAGCGAATAATTGTATTCTGGTCAACGGAGAAGGGCAGGCTATCCGAGAGAGGAGAGCGAGTGGGCGAATCTCGGCTTTCGAGACTCGGCAGAGGTTGAGCTACGTGGCGGGAGATGCATCAGCAGCATATATGGGCAGGGTGTCTCGTTTCGACCGGCACGTCCTGTTTTTACTGCCCGGCCTTTTCCTTCTTCTCGACGTCCTGGAAACACCAAAACCTGCGTTGTTCCAGTGGATGCTCCATGCCTTCGAGAAGATGAAAGTGGATGTAGACAGCGGGCGCGTGATTTCACGGCGGCACGGCGCAACCCTGGACGTTCGTTTACGGTCTCCGATGGGCTTGACTTTCAGCCAGACCGACAGGTTCCGCACCCCTTACAATGCCGGCGCCCCCACGGCGTTTCATGAGAAGAAATTGAATCAATGGCATTTAACGGCGGAGACCGAACAACAGGCTGACGCGGCACGCATCGGCGCCGTCATGGCTGCTCGGGGGCCTGGAGAGCGGCTTGATCTGGAAATTCTCGAAAAAGACGGCTGGCTCGGCGCGCGGGCGACGAGCGCATCAGGCACGGCGGAGGGATGGGTGCAGCTCCAGCCCGGCAGAGCGGGACCGGCTGGCTACGGACATGCCGTTGCCGCGGGTAATGCGACGATCTGCGGTATGGCGGAAACAGGCGAGAAGTATGTGATTTAAAGCTTGTTTCCATCATCGGGCGGCCTCCTTTCACACGTTATGGACTTTGAAAATTCAGGGTGACTTATGCGCATTTTATTCTGGTCGGAACGATTCTGGCCTACCGTGGGAGGCGTCGGGATTTCCTCCAGCACGCTGCTTCCGGCCCTGCGGGAGAGGGGCCATGAATTTGCCGTCATTACCATGAAGGAATACTCCGATCGCCCGGAGGAGGACGAGTTCAAGGGAATTCCCGTGTACCGGTTGCCCTTCTGGACCGCTGTTGCCAAGGGTGATGTGGGCCTGTCGATAAAGCTCCGCCGGCGGGTTGCCGAAATCAAGCGAAAATTCGCTCACGACCTCCTGCATGTATTCTTTCTCGGCCCCAGTATTCTCTTTCATTTCCAGACGCGCAATGTGTGTCCTGCGCCTCTGCTTGTCAGCATGGATTCGGCCCTCCCCGGGCAGGGCACGGGAAAGGACTCATTGGTTTCGCGTACCTTTCGGGCCGCCGACTGGGTCACGTGCGTGTCTTCAGCCACCCTGAACAAGGCCCGCCGGTTCATGCCGGAGATCGTTTCGCACTCTTCATTAATCTACCAGGGAAGGAAACCGCCGGGGCTCATGCCGGCGCCGCTTCCATCCAAAGCGCCGACGCTTCTCTGCCTGGGCAGGCTTGCAATTGAAAAAGGCTTTGACCTGGCGTTGATAGCCTTTGCATCCATGTTCGAACGTCATCCCCACGTGCGACTGGTCGTTGCCGGGGACGGGCCCGAACGCCCCGCATTGGAGCAACAGGCCCGGAAACTGGGAATCAACGATGCGGTGGATTTCCTTGGCTGGGTCGCACCCAACAAGGTATCCGAACTCATCAACACATCCACGATCGTGGTCATGCCCTCCCGCCGGGAAGGGCTTCCGCAAGTCGCCATGGAAGCGGCCCTGATGGCCCGCCCGGTGGTGGCCGCCAGGGTGGGCGGGGTTCCGGAAATTGTCGTGCACGGACAGACGGGCCTTCTTGTTGGACAGGAAGACAGTTCCGCGCTCGCCGATGCCGTTGAGTTTCTGGTGGCTCACCCTGAAAAGGCCGCGCAAATGGGTCAGGCGGCCCGTGAGCGGGTGAAAAAGGAATTCAGCTGGGACCATTACATGGATGCCTACGAAGCGCTTTACCGAAAACTGATATCGGAGAAATCCTGCTAATGCGCGTCTTGTTCTGGTCTGAGTTTTTCTGGCCTTATATAGGGGGAGCTGAACTCATCGGCGCGAAGCTGATTTCAGCCATGCGGGAGCGCGGCTATGAATTCGCCGTGATAACGAGAAAGGACTCTCCTGATCTCCCGTCGAAAGACAGATACAATGGGATTGAGATCTATCGTTATCCCTTTTGGGAGGCAATG
The DNA here is from genome assembly GCA_019307165.1 of Deltaproteobacteria bacterium. Taxonomy (GTDB): domain Bacteria; phylum Desulfobacterota; class DSM-4660; order Desulfatiglandales; family Desulfatiglandaceae; genus JAFDKD01. The sequence continues at coordinate 6,746 of JAFDKD010000035.1, forward strand.
CGGAGTTTAGGGACCGACCAATTGATGCATGTAAGGCGGCAGGTGGCGGACCTTAAACGCAGTTTCGCCCCGGATGTGGTCCACCTGAATGGCTTTGGGCCAACGAGTCTCTTCTTTCATCTGGAGACGAAAAAGGCACACCCCGCTCCCTGGTTGGTTGCCATGCATCAAGGCATCGGCGGCAGGGCCTTGGAATTGAGCAGCCTGGGTTCGGCCGATTGGGTTGTGGGCTGCTCGAGAGCCACACTGGATACCGCTCGGAGCCGGATTCCAAAAATCATCTCCCGCTCGTCTGTCATCTACAACGGCATCGAGGAACCTTCCCTGTTTCCGTCGTCGTTGCCCTTTGACGCGCCGCGATTATTGTGCGTGGGCAGACTCGATACGCAAAAAGGCTATGACTTGGCATTGACAGCATTTGCTTCGATTATTGATCGTTATCCCCGTGTGCGGCTGGTCCTTGCCGGGGACGGCCCCGAGCGTCCTGCATTGGAGAAGCAGGCAAAGGAGCTGGGAATCATTCATGAGGTTGATTTTAACGGCTGGGTTGCGCCTGAAATGGTACCCGATCTCATCAACGCTTCCACGATCGTGATGATGCCCTCACGGCGGGAATCCTTCGGATTGGTGGCTGTTGAGGCAGCCCTCATGGCGCGGCCCACAGTTGCGACGCGTGTAGGAGGTCTGCCTGAAGTGGTCGTGGACGGGGAGACAGGCATCGTGGTGGAGCCGGAGGACCCCGCGGCGCTGGCCGATGCGACGGTTCACCTGCTCACCCATAGAAAAACCGCCACAGAGATGGGCCTGGCAGGGCGGCGTCGGGCACGGGAAGTATTCGGTCTTCAGCAATACGTGGATGCGTATGACGACCTTTATCAAAAAATGGTCAAACACCCTTTTTTGCGAAACAAACTAGAGCTATCTCGTCTTAGGACTTGAAGGAATTAATCAAATTGTGATATTTTCATGTCACATTCAAGATCTTTTGCTTACATCCTCGACTATTGAACGCAAATGCCGGCACCTGATGAAGCAGGTCACTCGCAGGCTGCTTCCCGTGCGAAATGATAATCCGAAAATCGAAAAGGAGTTGTTATATGTTTACAATGAAAGATAGTTTTCGGCTGAACGAGGAAGAAGCTGTATCGAAAGTGTTTGATGGCGAAGCGGTTATCATCAATATTTCAAACGGTATGTATTACAGCTTGGACCAGGTTGGAGCGCTGATCTGGGAACTGTTAGTGGGAGGGCACAGCCTGGAAGCCATCGTCGAGGCAGTCGTTGCCAACTATGATGTTTCCAGTCAACAAGCACAGACAGATGTTGAAAAACTGGGGACGGAATTATGTCATGAAAATCTGCTGGCAGTGTCCTCCGACAACCCTGTTCCGCTGGAAAACCTTACTTCTGCCCCGAAAAAACTCCCCTATGTTTCCGCCAAATTGAACGTTTACCGGGATATGGGCGACCTGCTTGCACTGGATCCACCCATGCCTGGGCTGGAAAATACGCCATGGAAAGAGCCGGATGATGAGCCTCCCCGGTAATCCAATACAAGGGGGCCGCATACCGGATGGGCCCGAACGCGAGAGTTTTCAAGTAAAGGAAGTTGAAAGCAGAGATAACATCCCGATGCCCACTGACGCGCAAAACAGACACGCTGCAAGGCCCCTGGATCGAAATGCGTGTGCCGCACTGGACGCCGCCTTCGACCGCCAGGGAGAACGCCGTGCAGGTCTCCCTGAGGAGGCATGGTACACGATTGCCCGGGGAAAAACCCTCGTTCGAACCCCCGGAAGACAGCTGGCGCAGGCACTTGACGCTCCACTGACGCATTTGCGGGATGGAAAAAAGGGGGATGTTGAGGTCCGGCTCAAAGTGAGTGTCATGGACAGGCGGCGGCCTGCTGATCCGGAAATATTCAATACCCTGGCGTCTCAAATGGATGCGGAGGAACCGGCTCGCGCGTCCGAGGACGGACGTTTCATCGCCCATCGCACGCCCCACACCCTCACCTGCTTTGACAGAAAACGCCGCCATATTCTTGCATGGATCAGCGATGCGGATGAACTCCTGATCTATGAGAGGAGCAGGCCTTTCTATTTTCCGCTCCTGCTTTGGTGTCACGATCGAGACATGGAGGTTGTTCATGCAGGGCTGGTCTCCCGGCAAGGCAGGGGGGTCCTGCTTGCGGGGATGGGGGGAGCGGGCAAGTCCACCGTCGCACTCGCCTGTCTGTGCCGGGGCTGGACGTTTCTGAGCGACGATTATGTGGCGGTTGAAAAGGCCCCCGGGGGCTCGTTTATCGGGCATAGCCTTTATAGTTCCAGTCACCTGGCGCCTGATCATCTGCCGCGATTTCCGCATCTGGCAAAACATGCGTTGCGCGGCCATACGCCGAAGGAAGACAAATGCCTGATTTATCTTGGAAGGATATTCCCTGACCTTCTGGCCCGATCCGTCCCCATCAGGGCGATTGCGCTGCCCACGGTAAAGGAAATGGAAGGGGCCCGCATCTGTTCCGTCTCAAAGGCTGAGGCGTTTCTTGCACTTGCCCCCAGCTCCATGGCGATGCTTCCCCTGCCCGCAAAGAAGAAAATGGACCGGATGGCGGCACTGGTGGAGCGGGTCCCCTGTTTTCGGCTTGAAATGGGGCCTGATCTGGATGCCATTCCATCGGCCGTCAACAAAATCATTGAAGCTTCGGAGAGGGCATGGCGTCACCCCTCATAAGCATTGTCAGACCGATGTTCAACGGCGAGCAGTTCTTAGATGAAAACCACAGGTGCCCCGCATCCCCGATCCAACAGACTTCTTGACGATGCGCTGGGGCTTGGGCCAATGAAAGATCACAAGGAATTTCTACCGTCACCGGAACAGGAGCTTCTGCTGAAGGCTGCACTATGCCCAGCCGCCGACGCCATACGGCACTGGCAGGCATGGCGAAGTCAGGTCAACCTCGCCCGCATTGACGCCGGCACAATGCGATTGCTGCCCCTCCTGTATCAAAACTTGAGGGGGCAAGGTGTCGATGATCCCATGCTCAATCAGCTGAAGCCATTCTATCGCTCATCATGGTTCATGAACAAACTCCTGCTCCGGGCAGCTGTGGAACCGATAGCCGCCCTCAAGGAGGCCGGAATTCCCACCCTGGTCCTGAAAGGCGCAGCGCTCATCGCGCAATATTCCACCGAGGCTGAAGCCCGCCCGATGGGCGATGTAGACGTGTTTGTCCCGACGCGACATGCGCGAAAGGGCATTGAAATCATCGGCGGGTGCGGATGGAGGCCGAAAAGCCCGCTGCCGAACAACAGTCTGTTCCAGGCCTATCTGGCCGTCAAGCATGGCCACGGATTCCAAAACGCTTCGGGTCAGATTATAGATTTTCACTGGCACGTGATGGACGAATGCATTGATCGGTCGGTGGACGAGGATTTCCTGATGCACGCAGTCCCTGTGAAAATAGAGGGCATGGAAACAATGGCGCTCAATCCGGCGGACCAAATTCTCCATGTTTGTGTCCATGGCGCCAGGTGGAGCCCCGATCCGAGCCTTCGATGGGCCGCCGACGTCATGACGATCCTCAATCGGAAAGATACTTTCATCGACTGGGACCGCCTTTGCCGAAATGCCGGCGAGCTTCGCCTCACGCTCCCACTGAGGGAGGCACTCGGGTATTTGAAACGCAGGCTGGATGCGCCCATACCGGCGGATGTCCTGAAAGATTTCAGGAGGGTTCCGGTCGAGACCGGGGACCGTTACCATTACTGGATTATTACCGGGTCGCCCGCCAGACTCGGTCCTCTCTGGCGCATCAAGAGGCAGTCCGCCCGCTACCTCCGGGTCGTTTCGGGGGCGGGAAGGCCCAGGAGAATTTATTTGTTTTTCGAGTTCCTCGTGCTGGGCCTATACGAATTCAGCAGAGGCGTGTTGTGGCCCCGCCTGAAGGGAATCAAGGACCCCATCCCCTGAGCAACACAATATCGGATCCTCGCCTATTCGATGTTTCACCCGAATATTACCAAACATGAATGGCTCTCATTACGTATACATCCTTGTAAGTGAAACCGATTCATCCCTTCATTACACCGGCTTAACAAACAACCTCGAGTCCCGCATCTATTTAAAAAATTCACGCCAAAAATTGAGTATTATTTCTTCCTCAGTCCATTTATTTAACTTTTCAGTTTAATATCTGACTGGAATTTTTTTCTGTAAAATTGCCTAATTCATCCATTGTTTTTTGTATGTCCCAAGGATTCTCAGGATTATCGGAAACAGCATAATAAACTCCATATTTTATTTTCGTGTCTATTGCTGCGGCAAATATATTCACAGTATCTTTATGGCTTAATATTGTTCGGCGAGATCTATCATTGAATAATAAAAAGTTAATTTCATCTTCCACAACAGTCGCAATACGTAGACAAATGACAGATATTTTATGTTTTTCAGAGAAGAGGCGCCCTGATTGTTCAGCGAATAATTTCATGGCACCATAAACATTATCAACTAAAGGATAATCCAAAGTTGTAATCTTCTTGCCTGAGATAGATTTTCCCTTTTTTTCATAATATCCAGTGACATGATTTGAACTTGCGAAAACAACTTTTTTTATTTTAAGCTGTGAAGCGGCCAAAAATACATTGTAAGAACCAATAACATAAACATTTACCATCGATCGAAATTCATCATCACTAACCAATGTAAGCTTTACTGGAAGAGCCGCCAAATTGATAAGAACATCTGTATTTCCGGGAATGTTTTTTATTAGCTCTTTATAATTTGAAATATCAACTTTTCTAAATTCATAAATCTCTTTAGGTAGCCTTTCATCAATATCCAAAATGATGATTTCATATTTTGAAGATAAAGGGGGGATAATAATAGTTCCTATCACACCTGCCCCACCGATTATGACGACCCGCTTTTTTTTTCTCATTATTTCATTGTCCTTAATATTTTGTGAGAGCGGAACGCTGGAAAAAAAGCAAGTTGCGGAAGAAGTCGTTGAAGAAATACAGTCCTTAATCGCGTTCCTTCCATGTTCCCGGGTGCCCGCCAGAGGCGGATAAAGGCTGCTCGGGGGGGGTCCGCCAGTCGGATAACCAGTCCGCATTATGTAAGAGGGCGCAAAAGCCGTGATCGAGGTGATTTTTCCTTGGCGCGGTTTTTTGCATTTACCCGATTACATAATGTGGGTTATCGGATGGCCCCCGATGATTTCGTTCAATCCCTCGAGAACCAGGGCCAGGTCTTCCGGGCAAACTCGGCCCAACCGGCGTATCAGCCGTTTTGTGGAAAGCGTCCGTATCTGGCTGATCTTGACCCAGGAGCGCTTCGGTAAAGTAGAACGGTCCAACTCAAGCGTCAGCGGGAAACCGGCGCGCTGGGGCTGACTGGTCAGGGCTACACCGATGACGGTGCCGG
>JAFDKD010000036.1 GCA_019307165.1 Deltaproteobacteria bacterium
TAAATCCCTTTTCCTCTTTCTCTCAACCTCAACCTGAACCTCAACCTGGCGAAGCCACGGTCCGCATTTCCGCTATGGCATAGCCAATAAACATGACCACGCCCACAGGACGTGCATTTCTACAAGGGACTAAATAGCCTCCTTGCCCGTCTCTCCAGTTCGAATCCGAACGACCTCTTCCACCGGCATAACAAAAATTTTCCCGTCTCCTATTTGACCCGTTCCCGCCTTTTCCTGGATAATTTCCACGGCATCGGAAACCATCTTCGCTTCCATCACCACCTCGATCTTGACTTTGGACACAAAGTCGACCTCGTATTCGGCGCCCCTGTATACCTCCTTGTGGCCCCGCTGGCGACCGAAACCCTTGACTTCCGTGACGGTAAGGCCTTTAACGCCAAGTTCGGAAAGACCGCTTTTGACCTCGTCAAGCTTGAACGGTTTTATAATCGCTTCTACTTTTTTCATGACATCCTCTCCGTTTTTCACTCATGGGACTTATTGTTTTGTCCCATAAATAGGGTTCATCCATAATGGAGGGCAAGATACAGGAAGTATATAAATGCCCTGAATCCTGTAAGATCCAGGCATTACCCGGTCTATCGGGCGTCAAAAGGCGGGGGACATATTTGTAGTTGAGACAAGAAAACACTACAAATTTGTAACGAAAGGCGGGGTCGGAGCAAAGGGTTACATGCTTTCGGAGGCGGCCATGGCCTTTCGGAAGAGTTTGTAGGCGTCGGGGGAAACGGATGTAAAACGAAGCATGGCGCGCAACCGCCCGTCGGCCTGGGCAATAGAGACGACTTTTGCAAAAACCTGGCCGTTTTGATGAATTTCGGGATCGTCGAGGATGTGGATTCTAAGGTCCTCCCACTGCTCGATGCCGCCGTCCAGGACAAGTATCGCCGAGGTGAGGGAAATGTCCGTGAAGCTGGCGCGAATGCCGCTTCCCGTAACCACTTTTTGACTCAACCGGTAGGCCTTCACCTCTATGGGCCGAACCAAGGGCGTGGGCGCTTCGTCCCTATCGTCAAGTTTGACGGAATAATCCCCTTCGATCCCTCTCACATCATACAGGCGGATCTTTCCGGGGATGCCCTTCATTTCCACCTCGAGGATGTCCTTCACCTGCAAAATCCCCGAAAGTTTGTCGTAAGTGGATTGGCTGACAAGCACCTGACCCCCGACGGAGAAGGATTCCATTCTCCCCGTGAAATTGACCTCGGACCCGACGGCCCCGTATTTCGACCGCTTTTCAGAACCGATGTTGCCCACGACCACACGCCCGGTGTTTACCGCCACGCCCATTTCCAGCCTGGGGAGACCGTCCGCTTCATTCAGCGCGTTGACCTCATCCATGGCCTCCTGCATGCGCAGGGCGCACGCCACAGCGGCCCCCGGGTGATTTTCCATGGGTTCGGGGGCGCCGAAAAAGGCCAGGATGCCGTCGCCGATAATTTCGTCGATAATGCCCTTGTGATCGGTCAGGATATCCACCATCTTGCCCAGGTATCGATTCAGAAAGTCCAGCACTTCCTCCGGGGGCATGCTTGAGGCCAGTACCGTGAATCCCCTGAGGTCGGACATGATCATGGTGATTTCCCTTGCTTCGCCCCCCAGCTTAAGCCCGTCTTTGGATTCAAGCAGTCGATCGACGACTTCCCGGGTCACATATCTGCCGAACGTGCTCCTGATTTTGTCTCTCTCCTTGAGCCCTTCGGTCATCCGCACGAATGCCCGGGCCAGGCTTCCCACCTCATCCCTGCGCTTGGTGCCGGACAGATCGATGTCCAGGTTCCCTTCAGCCACCTGACCGGCGGCATCGGCCATTCGGCGCAGGGGTCGCGCCATGGATGTGCCCGACACCACGCTTACGGCAAGAAGAAGGGCCACGCCCGCCACGGCCAGCAATACGGCGGTGCGGTGAAGCGCTTCAATATCCTGAAAGAGTTCTTCCTTGGGAAAGACAGCGCCCAGGGCCCAGCCCGTGGAAGGGATGAGCGCGTAGGCCAGGAACGAAGGCCTGCCGGTCAGCGAGGCGCCCATATCGACAAACCCGGAGGGCTCGCCGATCATGGCCCGCCCGATTTTTCGCAGGGCCCGGTCCCCCCGCTCCTCGGCCAGGCTGAACATGGATTCGCTCATGATCCATGTCTTGTCCGGGTGCGAGATAAAGGCGCCGGTATCGGAAACAATGAAACAATAGCCGCTGCGCGCCACCCGTTTGGACGACACCAGCCGTGTGAGCCATTCCAGCGATATGTCCGCCGTAATGATCCCCGTGAGCCTGAGGTCGTTGCCCCTGCCTTCGAAAAAGGGACAGGAATAGGTGACCATGACGATTTGCGCGCCCCCTTCATCGTAATAAGGCTCGGACCACACAGGGCACTGAAGGACACGGGGGATGTGGTACCAGTCCTTGGTCGTGTAGTCATACCAGGTGTCGCCCAGTTGCACGTAACCCAGCCCGTGTTCCGTTTTGTGAAAGTACGGCGCGAAGAGCCTGCGGGCTTCGTCCGCCGCATACGGCTCGAAAGCTGCTGCGGCCCCGTATATTTCGCGGTTTCCCTCCACAAGGCGCTGCAGGGACCGCATCACGCCCCCCTCGTCCCACTCGGTGCTTTGGAGAAAATAGGCCAGATTCTGTGGCACTTTGGCCACGGCCCGGAATTCCTGCTCAATTTTCCCGGCAACGGAAAGGGTCAGGTTCCGGGCACTCTGTTCCACTTCCTTCAGTAGGATCTGCTTGGAGTAAAAGTAACTGTAGCCTTGCACCAGAGCGAACACGATGGATGTGCCCCCCAGCACCAGGAGCGTCATTTTAAAAGCGATCGTGCTTTTGTATTTCCGCTTCATTTCGGGCCCCGATAGAAATCGTTGAAACGGGGGACCCGCTCCACCATGCCGTAATCGAGGAGCATCTTCCCCATGTCATCGTAAGTGATGGGGTCCAGTTTTCCGAGGTCATCCCCCTTTTTGCCGGGCAGGATGAGGTCTTCCATCCGATCGAGCATCCACCGCTGATGGGCCCTGTTGGTTTCCCTGTTGCCCTCACGCGCGTATGACATGACGATGTCAAGCGCTTCATCCCTGTTCGCAAAGGCATACGACCATCCTTGGAGAGACGCCCGGGCAAATGCGTCACACATAACGGGATCGGCATGGTAGGTGCTTTGAAGACAATAGATGCCGTCTTCCGGAAAATTGACGCCCTCGTCTTTGAGAAAAAAGAGGGTGAGTTCATCGCGGTTCAGGCCGGAATTGAGCATGAGGTGATATTCGTTGTACCACATGGCGGCAATGGCATCCACGCCGCCTTTCAGGAACAGATTGACCGTCGTGTAATTGGGAATGATGCGGACGGGAATGTTGTTTTTCTCGAAAAACACCCTCGGGGGGATGTTGAGATCGCCGCCCCACAGCCCCACGCGCTTATTACGAAGATCGCCAAGCGTGGTGATTCCGCGGCGTCTGTCCGCGACGATAATAAGTGCGCTACGCTGAATGACCTGGGCCAGATTGACCAGCAGGGCCCCCGCGGATCTTTCCTCAATGGCCCCGGACAGCCAGACAATCCCGAAGGTTGCCGTTCCCGCCTTCAGCATCTCGACAGGACGCTTGTCGGGCCCTCCCCGAAGAAGGGTGACATTGAGCCCGGCCGCCTCGTAAAATCCCTTTTCATGCGCGACCATATAGCCCGCAAACTGCGCTTGGGGGATCCAGAGGGGGATCAGCGACACCTCCTTGAGGTCGTCGTCCGCCATTGCGGCCGGGGCCGCGCAGAGGAAAAAAAGCAATAGGAACGAGAACTTTCTCATTAGAGAGTGTGTCCCATTTTTACGCCGAGAGATATCTAAAATCAACCGGCTGTTGCTCAAAACGCCGTTGGAAGTTTGTTTTCTCTCGCAAAAAACGCAAAGGTCGCCATGATAAGGCCATTCATTGTCGTTGTCGTAATCGCCGTACGGCGCCCAACTCTCTCTGACGGCGTATTCGGGTGAAACCCGATAGACGTCAAGCTGCTCATGACCGAACTGTATGATCTCCTCGATTACGACAACGAGCACCGCTTCGCTGAGCACAAGCACGCCCAAATACGGCGGGATAACCGATCCGCACCCCTTCTTGTCGTCCTCGCATGAATTTGGCGGGGACCCAGTAATCATATCAAATCAAAACACAAATCCTTTCATTCTGGTTCTCTGGATTCCCGCCAAATTCATGCGGGAATGACTGATTGGATTCCCGACGTTCTTGTGCGGGGAGAACTTGTTTTACTGACACCTGAACACTGACACCTCTAATCGGCCTCAATGAAATCCGACACTGTTTTCGTGAAGTTTCCTTCTTAATTAGACCGGCCGCCCCTCAAGCCTGAAGCGGCGCCGACACTTCAATCTTGCAGGTATCAAACGGATCGCTCACTGGGCCGGACGCCAAAGAGCATGGCCCGGCTCAATCTTATTTTCATTGCGGTTTCCGGTTCAAGGCCGGCCCCGGTCGCCACCCGGACAGTTTCTTCAAAATCGGCGGGCCCTACGTGCATCTTCGGCTCGGCCATGAGAAATCGGCCGCCCGGTTTGAGTGCGGCCCCGATTTCTCTGAAAAAGCTGCTTTTCTCCGCTATTTCGTGCACCATCCAGAAGCCCAGCGCGAAATCCAAAGATTCGGGAATGCCCAACCGATTCGGTTCGCATCGGTGCGCACGGATCCGGTCGGCAAGCCCCGCCCGCTTCGCGCGTCTCAAGACCGTGTCGAGCATTTTTTCCTGCATGTCAATGGCAATAACCCTGCCCGCCGGGCCGACCAGCCTTGCCATGCCCAGGGAGAAAAAACCCATGCCGCAGCCGATGTCCGCGACGGTATGTCCCGGACGTATGTATTGCCCGAGGATCTTCCCCGGATGATGAAACATGCCGCGGATGGGGTTGTCGAACGTATATGCCAGCCACCACGGGCAGACATGTTCGGTTTTTAGAACGTTACGATCCCGGTCGTTCACGGGCAACCCTCAGTTTATAACATTTGCAGTAACTATTCAGGTCGTCAGGTTCACGGTTGGCCGCCCTGCGCTCCTCAACCTTAAACCGTGAACCCTTGAACCATAAACCTGAGCAGTTACCATTTGCTAAGCCTGGTCCTCTGGATCATTTCGAAGTTGTCTGGTTACACCCATGCGGAAATGCGGACCATGGCTTCGCGAGGTTTAGGTTTAGGTTAAGGCTGAGAGAAAGATGAAGAAATGATTTAATTTGTTTCTCAACCTTAGCCTTAACCTCAGCCTATCTGAACTGCCCCCTATGGAGGCGGCCTGAAAGCCGGATACGATGGGCCCCAACGATTTTCTATTCGGTTATGTGTTCAAAGGCCGGGCAAGAGAGAGATCTCCCCATTCGTACTGCACGATGGCCACCATGGTCACGGCAGCGGTCTCCGCCCTCAGGACCCTTCTCCCGAGGGAGGCGGGTCGGAATCCGGCATTCCTTGCCATGTCCACTTCTTCCCTTGAAAAACCGCCTTCCGGGCCGATGATACCAGCAAACCGATCGGGCCGCCCGGAGGTCGATATCAATCCCTTGAGATCATCGGCCTCTTCCGCTTCCCAGAAAATCACTTTAAAGGCCTCTTTCTCTCCCCATCGCGAGACGAGTTCGGAAAACGGGATCGGGGACTCGATACGGGCGGGCGATATCCGGTCCGATTGTTTGGCGGCGTTCTGCGCGATCTCCCGCCAGTGCCTCAACCGACGCTCGGCCCGTTCCCCCTTCAGCCTGACCACTGTTCTGGCGGAAGAAAACGGCCGGATGACATCAACCCCCAGTTCCGATGTCTTCCGGACCAGATAGTCCATGGCCCGGGATTTCAAAAGGGCCTGGCAGAGGTCCACGGTCAGGGGCGACGGCTCCGGTACGGGAAGCGTCCTTTCAAGCGCCACCACCACCTCTCGATGATCGGACCGCTCGATGAGCGCCCGGTAACGGCGGCCTTTTCCGTCCATGAGGATAAATCTTTCCCCCGGCCCCATGCGCATAACCCGGGAGATGTGACCGGCCTCGGACCCTCGGATGGCGCAGCGACCATCCCGGACCTGAATGTCATTCACAAAGAAGCGTTTCACGCCGATTCGTCCTCCCGCCGGGCAATAACCGCAGACCACTCTTCCTGCGACAGGGTTTCCACCGCAAACATTCCTCTTTCAGAAAGAGAATCGATGATCCCGTCCACCTGGTGCTTGAGAAGTCCGGACAGGATAAGTCGCCCACCGGGAGCGGTCAGCCTCACCAAGTGGCTCATGATTGCATCGATTTCATGAAGGATGAGGTTGGCCGTAAGCACGGAGAAACCCCCGTCGAGTTCGGCGACGGGGGCGGTGGAGAGTTCAATGCCGTCCGAAAGGGCGTTGAGTTCGATGTTGTGCGCGGCCCACGAAATGGCTTCGGGGTCGATATCGACGGCCAGGATGGGTTTCGCCCCCAGTTTGGCCCCGTAAATGGCCAGGATTCCGCTGCCGGTGCCCACGTCGAGGAGGGACCAAGGGGCCGCCCCCCCGGACCCGACCTGTTCCAGTGCCTTCAGACACATTCGCGTGGTCGGATGGAGACCGGTACCGAAGGCGGGACCGGGGTCCATGCGAATAATATGCCCCGGCTCCGTTTGCGACACCGCTTCCCATGCAGGGAAAATCGTCAAACCGGGTGTGACGCGGTCCGGATGGAAAAAGCGGCGCCAGGCGAGGCCCCAGTCCCGGTTCGCTTCGTGCCGGTAAGAGATCCGGGGATTCAGCGGCCGGGAGAATATGTCGGCAAGGTCATGGATGAAGGAAAGAAGCTTCCCCTGGATCATTTCCGGATGCGTCATTGGAGGAAAATAGGCCCTCAGGCGGCCATGGGGCGACGCCTCCGTGACGATCCCCGCGCATTCCATATCGAACAGAAACGCGCTGAGGGGCTCGTGGGCCATGGAATGCACATCAATGCGCACTTCCAGCCAGTCCGTCTCCTTATGTGGCGATTCATTCAGACCTGTCCGTTCCATTTCTTGCATAGCGACATCTTCAATGAGCAGGGATGCTTTTTTCAATAAACGACGGAAAGGACACTATGCCTTTTCGAACACATAATTCAGCTGCCCCCCAGGCAAGGTATTTGCGCGGGTTTTCATGGCCATCCCGATCCGGATGTCCTCTTCCGGCACATCCCCGGCGATTCTGCCGAAAACTTTGTAATCCTCGGAATCGAGAAGCGCTATGGCGTAGGGCAGATCGTCCCCGAAACCGATGGGCGCAAATCCCAATTTGCTGTAGCTCATCAGCTTTCCGGTCCCCGAGACCTCAAACCAGGCCATGTTGCTGGTCAGACAACGATGGCAGTCGGCCCTGGGAGGGAAGAACTTGAGGCCGCAGTCCTTGCATTCCGTGCCCATGACCTTGCCTTTCTCCAAAAAATCGACAAAGTCGTTGACTTTGGTAATAGCCGTAAAGCTTACGGTTCCGAACTTGCTGAATCTCGTATCGACTTCCTTTTTGGGCTTACCCATGTGCCTACCTCCCGAGAATGGTGACGTTTCCGTAAAGACCAACACCGCCGATATTGTGGATCAGTCCGATTTCCGGGTCTTTAACCTGCATCTCGCCGGCCTCCCCCCTGAGCTGGAGCACGATGGTGCGGATCTGGGACCCGCCCGTGGCGCCGATGGGGTGGCCCTTAGACAACAGGCCGCCGTCCACATTCACCGGGATGCGTCCTTCCTTGTATGTTTCCTTGTTTTGGATAAGTTCCCTGCCTTCGCCCGGCGCGGCAAACCCGAGGTTCTCGTAGGCCATGAGTTCGGCGATGGTGAAGCAGTCGTGAACTTCGGCCACATCCACATTCCCGGCTGTAATGCCCGCCATCTTGTATGCCTGTCTTCCAGCTTCCCGGGCCACGGCCAGACCGGTAAGATCGTCTCTTCCCGTCAGGTTGACGGTGGCGGACGCGGAGCCCAGGCCCCGGACCCAAACGGGCTTTTCGCACAGGGCCTTGGCCTTTTCTTCATTGGCCACAATGATACAGGAACTGCCGTCGGCATTGGCGCAGCAGTCCCCGACCCTCAGTGGGCTGGCCACAGGTCCGGACATGGGGCTCTGGGGGTCATTGAACATCTCGAGTGCCACCGGTTTCCGGTACACGGCCTTTTCATTGATCTGTCCGTAGGTGGACGCTTTGACCCGGATGAGGGCCAGGTCCTCCGGCGTGGTGCCGTATGCGTCCATATGGGCGCGCGCAAACATGGCGTAATATGCGGGCATCATGGTGCCGAAGGGGCTTTCCCACTGGATGTCCGCCCCCCTTCCCATACGCTCCTGGGACTCGGCCGATGAAATCTCGGACATTTTCTGAAACCCGACAATGGCCACGGAATCGTGAAGACCGGCCGCCACCTGGGCGTAAGCCAGCTTCAACCCCATGCTGCTGGATGAGCAGAGACTTTCCACATAGCATGTGGGCTGAGGCGTCAGCCCCAGGTATTCGGCGAACACGCCGGCCGGCGAGCGCTGTTTGTCATATTCCGGCGCCGAACAAATGATCGACGCCCCTATGTCCCCGGCGGTGATTTTCGCATCTTCCAGGGCGTCTTTAAAACCCTCGAAGGCAAGTTCGCGAATCGAACCGGGAAACCCCCTCACAAAAGCACTCTGACCAACACCAATTATTGCTACCTTTGTCATAAAATGCCTCCCTTGAATGAACGACGTTAAAGTTGAATTTTCTTGTTTTTTAATAGATTGAGGCAGGCATCCACCACCATGCCCTCATAGAGAATGCCCTTGTACCGCTTGAGTTCTTCAATGGCGTGATCGACCCCCAGAGCAGGGCGGTAGGGGCGGTGGGATGCAATGGTCTCCAATACGTCCGCAACGCCGAGTATTCTTGCCTCCAGCAGGATGGCCTCGCCCTTCAAGGCTGAGGGATAACCGGAGCCATCCACACGTTCATGGTGTTGAAGCACGATCCGGGCAATGGGCCATGGAAATTCAATGGACTTCAAAATTTCGTATCCGTTCCTGGAATGGGTTTTGATCAGTTCGAATTCGATCTCGGTCAGTTTTCCCGGTTTGGTCAGGATTTCGGCCGGTATGGAGATTTTGCCCACATCGTGGATCAGCCCGGCCAGATGGATATAGGACACCCGTTCCTCGGAAAGGTTGATTTCCCTGGCGATCGCGGCCGATATATCGCCCACCCGTTGCTGATGCCCCGCCGTATAAGGGTCTTTCATTTCAACGGTACGGGCCATGGCATGAATGGTCCCCTTCAAGGCCTTTTGAAGTCTGTCGAGGCTGTCCTCCAGGGCGGAAGTGCGTTCGGCCACCATGTGCTCGAGCCGTTCGCGGTAGGCGCGGTTGTCGATTTCCAGCTGTCTCCGGCGCAGGGCGTTGGCAACGCTGATCACGACGCCGTTCAGATCAAAGGGCTTGATGATGTAGTCGTAGACGCCGATCCTGATGGCGTCCTCCCCCATGGCCGGGTCATTCATGGAGGTGATCATGATGGCTGCGGTGTTGGGATGCGCTTCTATGGCATATCGGATGAACTCAAGGCCCGATTCGCCGGGCATTTTGATATCGCACAACACCAAGTCGAAAGCGTCTTTCCCCAGCAGTTCGCGCGCTTCCATGGCGTCGGCCGCAAGTGTGCAATCGTGACCTTTAAGACGAAGGACCTCTCCGATGACGCTCCGGATGGCTTTTTCGTCATCGACTATGAGGATGTTTGCCATATCGTCACTCCGAATACGTTTCGATGGGCCTGAAAATTCAAGCATTCTCAGGCGCCCACCTTGCCAACCATATCCAAGGGGTCTTTTAGGTGTCAAGGGTAAAGCCTGCCAGACCGCCATCAAGGTATTATCTGGTCGAAGAACCGACTAAAAAGCGAATATCGAATATTGAATATCGAACAAGGAATGTTGAAGGTGTCCGCGAAATTGTGCCATCGGTAGCCCGCGACCGGCAACATTGACAATATGGTGTTACTGAAATAATAAGGCATCGGATGGCTCAACGAGGCAACGGAGGTACAACCCGATGGCAAAACTCAAGTTCAGTCCTAAAGATGCCCTTTTTTATGATCATACCGCTCCGAAAGACGAGGCGGGCTGTACGTTTGTCTTTTTCAACGCGCTCACCGGGGACAGCGGCGGGTGGGAGGCGATCATCGGTCCCGTGTTGCGGGAGGCCGGGCACATGATCCCGGCCGAAAGACCGGAAAAACTGGTCGAAGCCTTAACATTTGCAAAGGAGCTATGATGGGTCTTTGGCACAAACATGCGGGTATTGCCTACCTGGCGGTCTTTCTCGGCGTGACGGGCCACGCCTCCAGCGAATTCGTATCGGTGCTTTCGGGAATGGCCGGCCCCGAGCTTTCGGTGTGGCGATTTCTTCTCGGCGGGGCCGGACTGGTCCTTCTGGCCATTCTGCTCCCGGCCGGCCGCAACCTGGTCGAACCGTTCAAAACGCACGGCCTGCAGCTGGTGGGCCTATCGTTTTTTGGCGTCACCCTGGCTTACCTGATGTTTCACTGGTCTCTCGACTTCGCGACCGTTCCTCAGGTGGCCACCATGGTGACCACGGTGCCCATTTTCGTGGGCCTGATCAATCTGCGGCTGAACCGTCAGCCTTTTACGGGAGCCAAGATCATTACGGGATTGAGCGCCGTGCTGGGGGTGGCGCTCCTGATCACCGACGGGTATCTGCTCAAGCTGGCCGGTTCGGGTCAAAATCTTCTCGGCGTGCTCATGGCCATGATGTGCGCCGCCTTCGTGGGCACCTACGCCGTAACCATACGGCCCATTATAGGCAGGTACGGCGCCCTGCGAATCACCGCCGTTACCATGATGATCGGGGCTGCGGGTCTGTGGCTGGTGGTGGGCGTGCTCTGGGGCATCTGGGTCAACCCCGTGACGGTTTTTGATAGGCCTTCCTCTCAGGTCGCCTCCCTTCTGACCATCGGAATTTGGAACACCACCATCACCCAGTATCTGTGGATCGGGGGACTGGCTGCGGTCCCGGACATTACCCGGGGGAGTTACCTTTTCTTCCTGAAGCCCGTTATTGCCGCTTTCCTGGCCGTTCTGTTTCTGAGCCAAACCCTGACGCTGCTGGAAGGGCTGGCCATCGCCGTCATTTGCATGTCGGTGCTGGTGGAGGCGCTTTGGGGTTGGTTGAGGCGGGGAGATCCCCGTTAGTATGGTATGATTTATGCCGAACCGGCACACCAGGCGTTTTGCGGAAGGAATTGGAAAACACCAATCCAGGTCTTAAATTTCCAGCCTGTCGGCAATAGCCGCCCAGACGTTTCTCACCTGCCGGGCGGCATCGCTCTTTCCGTCGTATTCGAACAGGGTCTTGCCCTGAACCATGGACTTGGTGAAAACCGGGTCAAAGGGAATTCGTCCCACTGCCTTGGTGCCTCTTTCCTCGGCAAAGGCCTCGATAGCGCGGGTTTCATCAATATTCAGGTCGAATTTATTGACGCACAGCAGGGCGGGCACGTTGAAATGACCGGCCAGTTCGAGGACACGGGTCATGTCGTGCCTGCCGGATACCGTGGGCTCGCTCACGATGAGGACCGCAGCGGCGCCGCCCAGGGATGCAATCACGGGACATCCGACGCCGGGAGGACCGTCCGTGAGCAGCAGGTTCCAGCCGCGCTCCTCGGCGATTTTTTTTCCCTGCTGACGGACGAGGGAAACCAGCTTGCCGGAGTTCTCTTCCGCAATACCCAGTCTTGCATGGACCAAGGGACCGAAGCGAGTGTCCGAAATAAACCACTCGCCGCAGGTGTTGACCGGAAAATCGATGGCCTCTTCCGGGCAGAAATAGACGCAGACGCCGCAGCCTTCGCACAGGACCGGATCAATGGAATAATCCTCCGTAACGGCGTCCCACCGGCACATGTCCCGACACAGCCCGCATTGGGTGCACTTTTCCGGATCGATAATCGCCCGGTGTCCGGCCTCGAAGGCGTGTGTCTCCCGGACGGCCGGATCCAGAAGAAGGTGGAGATCGGCCGCATCCACATCCGCGTCGCACAAAACCATATTGTCCGCAAGATACGCAAAGGCGGCCACCAGACTGGTTTTGCCGGTCCCGCCCTTTCCGCTGATAATGACTAGTTCTTTCAT
>JAFDKD010000369.1 GCA_019307165.1 Deltaproteobacteria bacterium
AGACATTCATAGGCGTTGGTAAGCCTGACAAAGGCCTTTTCATCGCCGCCTTTGTCCGGGTGAACCGTCTTGGCCTGTCGCCGGTAACGGCGGATCAGGGCCTTCCGATCCATGTCGGCAAAATCTTCAAGGGTGATGTTCAAGATCCTGCGGTCGGGTATTGCTTGACCCACAAGGCCATTTTCAGCATACTCCTCTCATCAAAAAAGCGACTTCTCATCATTTTTTCTAAGGAGATGAATAGGAATGACACGATCGAAAGCATTGCCGGTGCTGGTCGGGGTGGGGCAATTGACCAACCGATCAAAAGACCCGCAATCTGCCGATGCCCCCATCCATTATATGGTTCACTGCGCCGGAAGAGCTGCCGAAGACGCGGGCGTTCCGGATATCCTTTCCCACGTTGACACCATGGCCGTCATTGAGGTCATGTCAAAGGATTACGCCTATGACCCCAAACAGGTGGCCGAAATCCTGGGGGTGACCCCCGGAGAGTTTATGCACACCACCCGTGGCGCCACCCTCCCCCAGGTCCTCACAACCCGATTATGTGACCGGATAGCAGAAGGTCGAAGCGAGATCGGTCTCATATGTGCGGCCGAGGCCTTTCACTCAAGCGCAAAGCCCGATTGGGAGAAACTGACGGCGCCCGATTATGAAAACTCCCCCTATCCGTTGTTCGGCGACCGAAGAGATCACGCCACCAACCTTGAAAAAAGGTACGGTCTCTATTTCCCCTCCATTGTCTATCCCCTCATCGCGAACGCCTTTCGAAAATCCCAGAACCTGACCCTTGAACAGTACATTTGGGAAACGGCCCTCCTGTACGAGAAGCTCTCCAAGGTGGCCCGGAAAAATGCGTATGCCTGGTTCAGAGAAGGGAAAACCGCGTCTGAAATCGCCACCATTACCGAGACCAATCGCATGGTCAGTTACCCCTTCACCAAGTTCATGAATGCCATCATGAATGTGGATCAGGCCGCAGCGCTTCTGATCACGAGCGAACAAAAGGCCGATGCCCTGGGCATTCCTCAGGACAAGCGGGTTTACCTCATCGGTTCGAGCGAGGTGTATGACAAGTGGTATATCTCAGACCGGGTCAATTATTATTCGGCCCCCGCCCTTGAACTGGCGTTCAAAAGGGCCTTTCTCCAGGCAGGCGTCTCGAAGGATGACATTGACTTCTGGGATCTATATAGCTGCTTTCCCGTGGCCCTGCAAATCGCCGTCAAGACACTGGCGTTGCCCTCCTCTGTTACGCCCACCATCATCGGGGGCCTCCCTTACTTCGGCGGCCCGGGAAATCATTACAGCCTTCACGCCATCTGCGAGATGGTCCGGCGCTTAAGGGAATCACCGGAGAAAAACGGGGTCGTTCAGAGCCTGAGCTGGTACATGAACAAGTTCGCCGTGGGGATTTATTCCGGAAGGAGGCCCACTGAAGTTCGCTCCTCTCCCCCCGCATCGGAAAAACATGATATCGAAAAGCAATTCCCCGATCGAACCATTCTCGAAAAGGCCGAAGGCGCCTTTTTTGTGGAGACCTATGTGGTCTCCTTTGACCGCGAGGGAATCCCTGCCTCGGGGGTTGTGATTGCGGAGGATGAGGAGGACCGCAGAGTCTTTGCCGTCAACGAAACGAATACGTCCCTGCTTCTCTCCATGACAACCGATGAACCCATCGGGAAAAAGGTGAGCATCTATCACGATGAACTATCCGGTCTTAATCGATTTTCTGATATTTTTTGACCCAGGCGGAGTTCACGTAAACCCATGGATGCAACCTTTCATTCCATCTGCAAAACCTGGTCCTCTGGGCCAGATCAGAGTTTTCCGGCTATGCCATACTGGAAATGCGGACCGTGGCTTCGCCAGGTTCAGGTTAAGGTCCAGGTTGAGAAAAGGAAAACACAAGCGTCAATCTGTTGCTCAACCTTAACCTCAGCCTCGGCCTATCTTTTCAACCTTGGCCTTAACAACCTTAACCTCAGCCTCGGCCTATCTTTTCAACCTTGGCCTTAACCTCAGCCTATCTTTCCGGCCCCCTATGGACCCGGATCTTTACATTTCGGGTAATAATTAATTAATCCAGAGTAAACCTCCGGCTGTGACGGAGGTTTACTCTGGATTAATTAGTTGAAAGCTCAAAAGGTTCAAACATAAGCATCATGAACAAATAACGGATAGTCATTGACCATTAACAGATAACAACTAACCGCTAACGAATAACAGACACCGCCTTTGTGCTTAGCGTGAACTGCGTCAACTTCTCCCAAGTTCCTCTAACGCCTTCTCTTTGAGCTTTACCTTCTGAATTTTTCCCGATCCCGTCATGGGAAAATCCCGAACAAAGATCACATGCCGGGGTATCTTGAACGTGGCTATTTTTCCCCTGCAATAATCGATCACATCCGGTTCCGACAGGGTTTCCCCCATCTCCGGTTGAACGAATGCCACGCCCACTTCGGAGAGCCTTTCGTCCGGGTAACCCACAATGGCGACCTGGCGGATGGCAGGGTGGCTCAGCAGGTAGCCTTCCACCTCCATTGGGTCCACGTTTTCACCCCCTGTCTTGAGCATCTCCTTGATCCGACCCATAAAGCGGAGGTGACCGTCCTCCCGCATCAATCCCAAATCGCCGCTGTGGACCCAGCCCTCCGCGTCAATGGTTTTGGCGGTCTCTTCGGGCTTGTTGTAATAGCCCTGCATCACCATGTACCCGCGAACGAGGATTTCACCCGGCGTGTCCACGGGCTGTTCCCTGCCGGTGGTGGGATCGATGATCCTGATCTCATATCCGGGGGCCGGAAAACCGGATGCTTCGCACCGCTGCTCCCGGGTCGATGTCGGGAACGAGAGGCATGCCCCGACGCCGATTTCGCTCATCCCAAAGGCGGAGACCATGCCGGAGCAGAGCATCTCATCGACCTTGGTGGCGATGGGAACGGAACTGCTCATTCCGGTGGCCGCGATCCCGGTCCGCAGGCTGCTCACGTCCCTTGGATCCCGTTCCTGCTGGATCAGGTCGAGGCTTTCCCCCGGGTCGAATCGTTCGGTCAGCACCTCCCGCGCACCCGTTACCATGGACATGAGGGGCCCCTCCTGCAAACCGAAGACATGAAAAAGAGGCAAGAAGACCAGGATCACGTCTTGATGGGTGACGGCCATGCGATTCGCCCTGTCGGTGATGTTGCGTATCACATTGTGGTTGTGCATGACGCCCTTGGGAAAGCCGGTGGTCCCCGAGGTGTACATGATAAGGACGGTCCCGTCAGGGTCCACGTCCGCCGATCGAGCGTTCAACAGATTGTCGTTGACGGATTCTCCGGCTTTCAGTACGCCGGCCCATGAATAGGTTCCCTCGTAATCGGCATCGCTCAAAATGACGACCCGATTCAGATCGGGAAATTTGGGGTGGCTGATTTCCTTTTCCGGGCTTTCCCCCAGGGTCGGGATGATCTCCCTCACCATGCCGAGATAATCGATCGGACCGGATCGATCCACCGTGATGAGCGTGGAACTGTTGGATTGCCTGAGTACGTATGCCGTATCGGAGGATCTGAAAAATGTGTTGATGGGCACGATGATAGCGCCGATCTTTGCCAGCCCGAAGACAAGATGGAGGAACTCGGGCCGGTTCGGCACCCACAGCCCCACTTTTTCGCCGGGCTCAATGCCCAGATGGACCAGGCCTTTGGCGGCCCGGTCTACGTCTTGCGCAAGTTGGGCGAAATTCCACCTTTGGCCTTTGAAATAGAGCGCTTCACGCTCCCCGTACTTTCCAGCGGCTTCGTCCGGTAACGATCCGATGGTTGCTTTTTGAAACCAGTCGGTCATTTCACCCTCCGTTCAAGCGATCAGCTGTCAGCATTCAGCACTCAGCTTAATCGGTTAAGGTATGCCATTAAAATAGTAACGAAAGTGATTTCTTTTCAACGCGTGTAGATATGCACGGCGATTTGTTTTTATGGGCTGACCGTTGTCCGCTGATAGCTGACGGCAGACAGATTTACCTACCCCAGTCCCAATATTGTCGCGGCATTGCCGCCCAGAATGGCATCGACCTCCTCCCGGGTGAACCGTATGCCCCGGGGCGCGCGATCAGGAAGATCTTTGATAAGTTGGACCCATTTCCCTGCGGGTTCCGCGATGGGGTACACCGGCCCGTCCGAGCCGAAAAGCACCTTGGACGGGCCCACCAGGTCGATGATGTCCCGCAGTTCGCGGCAGAACAGGTCGTAATGCCCGAAGGCCAGGGTATCCCACATGGCAAGGTCGCCGTAAAAATTCGGCTGGAAGACCGCCAGATTGGCCCACGGCCGCCAGTCTACGGCGCCCATGTGAGCGGCGATGACCGTAATTTCGGGGAAATCGACGCCCAGGTCGGCCAGGCGCATGGGATCGGATAAGCGGGCCCTGGAGGGCGGAGTCAGCGGACCTGTATGAGAAAGGAGTATGCCCCCGTGGTCCGCCAGGACTTCAAGTACCCGGTAGGATTCCGGTCCTGAGGGGTCGAACCCGTAATCCGGATGATATTTCATGCCGATGACCCCGAATTCCTCGATCGATTGCTTCAGCATATCCGGGGCCTCGGGCCGTCTGGGGTCGATACCGCAGAGACCTCCGACGCGATCGGGGTAACGGGAGGCCACGCCGCCCACCATTCGGTTCCCTTTTTGCACGGATTCCGCCTTGAGCCCGGGGTGACTCGCGTCATCCACCATGCAGATCACGGCATAGTCGATGCCCGCTGTTTCCATGGTTTCGAGCAAACGCTCGCCCGTGGGATCGGCCCAGGTGGCCAAGCCCTTTTTTTTCAGGGCTTCCATGTCGAGCCGTCTGCCCATGATGTCGGCCGCCCGGGCGATCAACGGCATGAGCATGGACACGGACGTTTCTGTCATCCGCGGCATCAGGTGGTAATGGAAATCAACGATCATCATAATCTCCTATGGTAAACGTCTCGGAAATTCTACAACTTATTGAAATTATAGTTCTTTTGTCGGCTGTTGTCGTTTGTAAGCCACATGGAATGATGGAATAGTGGAATGTTGGAATGCTGGGTATGGAAAGCGGAAAACGACATTTACTTCAAATAATGTTGAATCTCAATCTCTCATCATTCCATAATCCCAGAACCCACTATTCCATCATTCCAGTATTCCAATATTCCAATTGGGGCGGAGCCCCTAAGTCCAAAGAATTTGAAACCGCCCGCCCGTCGGAGCATAGCGGAGATCCCGTCGTTATTTGGCGGGGTTCGCTTCGATCACTTGATGAACGCAGACAGGCAAACATTTTTTTGACAGGATTGACAGGATTGACAGGATTAGCAGGATACACAAGATAATGTTTTCGATTTCCGGAAGAAATCGAAAACTACTAATCCGCCTGTTTATCCTGTCTAAATTTTTTCCTGTGCGGGCGATGCTCCCCGGGGGAAATATCCAGTTGCTTCGTGGCGAGGCCGCGCTCGATATCCACCATCCGCCTTCTGCCATCTGTCTTCAGCCCTCTATCGTCTGCCCCGGGTCCGAAATCCACATTCCCCCCGTCCCTTCGTTCCCCGTTCCTCCGTCCCGTCTTCAAGGTTATCGGTACTGCTTTGGACGAATGCCGTATTGCTTGATTTTGTAACCGAAGATTCGCTCTGTCGTTTGAAGGGCTTGTGCCGCCTGGCGCATGTTTCCCCGAGTGGACTTGAGCGCATCGACGATCAGTTCGCTTTCGAACCGTTGGACTGCTTCCGAGAAAGACTGCGACTGCTGCGTTCCCGTGTCGGTTGCCGTCTGCAGCGTGGGGGGCAGGTGGTATCCGTGAACCACCTGGTCGTCACAGAGCAGGACCGCCCTTTCCATGCAGTTTTCCAGTTCCCTCACGTTGCCCGGCCAATGATACTGATTCAGGGCCTCTATGGCGGGCGTTGAAATCCGTTTTATATCCTTGCCGTATTCCGATGCGAATTTTTCGAGAAAATGGTCGGCCAGCAACAAGACATCGGCCTCCCTTTCTCTCAGCGCCGGCAGATATATGGGGTAAACGTTCAGCCTGTAAAAAAGGTCTTCCCGAAAAGAGCCCTCTTCCACGGCGGCGGCCAGGTCCTGATTGGTGGCTGCGATCAGCCGGACGCTGACCTTTATGGTCTTTGTGCCGCCCAACCGTTCCAGTTCCCTTTCCTGAAGCACCCTGAGGAGCTTGCCTTGACTTTCCAGGGCAAGCGACCCGATTTCGTCCAGAAAAATAGTGCCTTTGTTCGCCAGTTCGAACTTGCCCGCCTTTTCACGATTGGCGCCGGTGAATGCGCCTTTTTCATGGCCGAACAGCTCCGCCTCGACCAGGTTTGCCGGCAGCGCGGCGCAGTTCACTTTGACCAGGGGCTGGCCCGTTCGGAGGCTGTTGTAATGGATGGCGTTGGCTACCAGTTCCTTGCCGGTGCCGCTTTCCCCCAGGAGGAGAACATTGGCATTGCTCTTGGCCACCTGGTTGATGAGATAAAAGATCTCCTGCATTTTCCGGCTGTTGCCGATGATATTGGTGAAGCTGTATTTTTTGTTCAGTTCCTTTTTCAGCCGGATATTTTCTTCTCTCAGTTGGTCCGTCTCCCGGTTGATTTTTTCCAGCAGGGCCACTTTTTGAGCGATCAGGCTGCTGATGATGGTCAGGAGCCTCAAGTCTTCGTCCAGCAGCGACGCGCTTTTGAACATCCGGTCGATGCTGAGGGCGCCGATAATCCGCCGGCCTTCCTTGATAGGTACGGAGATAAATGAAATATTGGATTTGTCTATTCTGGCCCTGGCCCCGGTCCTGTCCAGAAAAAGCGGCTCGGCATCGATATTGGGAACGACCATGGGCCTTCCCGTTTCGATCACGCGGCCGGTGACCCCCTCGCCCAGTTTATACCTGCCTCGGGTCCGCTCTTTTGCAGAGATGCCGAAAGCGACCTCGGTATTGATTTCCGACGTTTCCGGGTTCAGCAGGGTAATGGTGCTGCGGGTGACGCCCAGATGATGATTCATAAAATCCAGGACTTTGTGAAGGGAATTCCTCAGGTCCAGGGTGGTGTGCATGGCCTCGGTAATGTCAACCAGGCATGTGATTCCGTCCGGGCTCGACGTCTGGTTCCGTGCGGTCATAGGGTTTTTTCTCGGGAAGCCGGCGGCGAAAGGGCTCGGCTGGTTTATGGATGCGTCGACACTTTAGTTGCAACGTCAGGGGTAAAATACAAAAATGTAGGAAAACATGCAAGGGATTTTGTGTTGCGGGTTGCGGGTTGCGAGTTGCGGGCTGACTTCGTCAGCTGTTCCTTGTTCTTCGTGCCTTGTTCTTTGTTCCTGGTGCTTGGTTCCTTGTTCAAGGCTGAAGGTTCAGGGTTCCAGGTCTCAGGTGTCTCCGCCGTTGTTGGGCGGGATTCGCTTCGCTCGCTTGATTAACGCAGACAGGCAAACATTTTTTTGACAGGATTGATCCGTCTTCGTCCGTCTGAGACGGACTACGCCGCGACAGGCAGGATTAGCAGGATACACAAGATAATGTTTTCGATTTCCGGATGAAATCGAAAACTATGCATCCGCTTCGCGGAGGTAGGGGGAATGCAACCACCCGTTGGTCTGGTTCATCCGCTTCGGGGTATTCATCGAACCCTTTTCGCCGCAGGCGATGAATGTTTGCCCATTTCTTCCGGAAATGGGCAAAATATCCTGTTTATCCTGTCTAATTCATTCCTCTGCCCTCTGCCCTCTGTCCCTTGCCGCGGCGTAGCTGCCCTTTAGCGAAGCCGGGTCCGCCCTCCGCCCTCCGCCCTATCTTTACTTCCACCCTCCCGCAGGGTAAGGTAATGGGCGAATTCGCCAAAAGCCCGACCGGAGGAGACGAGAACCATGAACATCGCCAATAATCTGAATCGTTCGGCGTTTTATTTTCCCGACCGTCCCGCCATCATCGAGGACGGGAAGGAAATCACCTACGCGCGGTTTTCGTTGGATTCGGACCGGGTGGCCGCCGGGCTCGCACGTTTGGGGCTAAGACCCGGAGAACTCGCGGCCATCTGCATGTCCAGCGGCTATTGCTGGCTCGCCGTCTATTTCGGCATTCTCAAGGCCGGCGGGGTGGCCGTTACGCTTTCCAACGCATTGACAGACCGTGAATTGGCCCTTGCGCTTCGCGATGCGCGGCCCGGCGTGCTTTTCACCGATGAAGGGCGGTTGGAGGAGATAGGCCGTCGGGACGATTTTCCTTTCCTTACAACCGTCGTCTCTCCAGGCGGGGATATCGACTATGACGGTCTCCTGGATCTTGCCTCGGGACGGTTTTCATGCATCGACCGTGACCGGGGCGACACCGCGGCCGTTCTGTTTACGGGAGGCACCACCGGAACGCCCAAGGGCGCCATGCTGACCCATGAAAACATCATGACATCAGCCTGCAACGTATCCCACAACGAGCGTTCGACGCCCGAGGACCGGGTGCTCTGCTTTCTACCGTTGAATCACGTGTTCGGGCAAATTCACATCGCCAATGCCACCATCTACAGCGGCGGGTGCATTGTCATGCTACCGGCGTTCGATCCGGACAGGGCCCTGCATGCGGTCGGGGCGCATGGCGTGACCAAACTCTATGCTGTCCCCACCATCTACGTGCGTCTGCTGCAGTTGACGAGCCTCAAGGACAAACTCGGCAGCCTCAGATACTGTTTTTCGGCCGCCGCCAGCATGGCGGCGGAACTGGTGCGTGAGTGGAAGGACCGGTTGGCGTTGGATATACATGAGGCCTACGGGATGACGGAAAGCGCTTCCATGGTCACTTACAACCATTACTACCGTCATGTGGTGGGTTCCGTGGGTACGACCGTGGGCAGCATCGAGGTCCGGATCAGCGACCCGGACGGAAACATGCTTGGCCCGGGTGAAGAGGGGGAGATCTGCATCAAAGGCCCGAACATCATGAAAGGATACTTGAACCGGGCTGAAGAAACCCGGGAGGCTTTCCGGGACGGGTGGTTTCGAAGCGGCGACATCGGCGTCATGGGCGATGACGGCTATCTGTACATGGTGGACCGGATTAAGGACATGATCATTACCGGGGGCGAAAACGTGTACCCCCGGGAGATCGAAGAACTGCTCTATACCCGTCCCGAGGTGCAGGAGTGTACCGTGATCGGCCTGCCGGACAAGGAGTATGGCGAGCGGGTTACCGCCTTCATTATTCCCGGGGAGGGACGGCAGCTGGATCCGGACGTGTTGAAATTATTTCTGAAAGAACGTCTTTCTCCATACAAGGTGCCCAAGGCCTTTATTGCCGTTGCGGACCTGCCCAGAAGTCCGGCGGGAAAAATATTGAAAAGGGAACTAAAAAAGGCTGAGGCTGAGAGACAAAACAA
>JAFDKD010000370.1 GCA_019307165.1 Deltaproteobacteria bacterium
TCAGGACCCGGCCCAGGAAATTATCCAGCTGCTGAAGCCCCAGTGAAGCGGAGATCCGTTCACGGAGGAAGATCTCCGTGACCCGATGGGGCGTATTTTCCGGGTCGGCCGGACCCGCTGCAGGCAGGTACCTGGGCAAAATACGCGCCACGGGCACCTGCTCAACGATCTTGAGGATGTTTGCATGATGAATGTTATTAAAATAGTCGTTTACCACATTGCTGACCGCCTGGGAAAACCCGCGAAAGATGTCCAGGTATTGGGTCAGGGAAAACCCCCGGATTTCCAGGGCGCGGGTGAGGAGGTCCAGCTGCCGTTCCATCTCGATAGACGAAATGCCGTCCAACCTCAGGGCCTGATCGAACAGCCGGAGGCAGTCTCGGATCCGGGAAAAGGTCGCTCGGGTAATAAGTTCCAGGTCCAGGCCTTTGACCATATTCTCGAAAAGGACATTAACCAGGGACTCGAGGCGGAAGGCAAGTCCGAGGGCGTCGAATTTCATCTCATGGTAACTGCCGTACATGGACGGTATATCCACGGTAAAATGACGCTTTCGGTAT
This sequence comes from Deltaproteobacteria bacterium, assembly GCA_019307165.1. GTDB lineage: Bacteria > Desulfobacterota > DSM-4660 > Desulfatiglandales > Desulfatiglandaceae > JAFDKD01. The sequence goes on from JAFDKD010000370.1 coordinate 561, forward strand.
ATGTCCTCCCTTATCTCGAAGGCTTCGGCGCTGAGTATGATCTTTTTCAGTTTTTCAAGATAGTCCAGCAGGCGTTCCAACTTTTCCGGTTCATCGGTCAGGGCGAGGGTCTCCTTCAATTCGCCCGGGTCGGGCAGGCCGCCGGCCCGCAGCCGCGCCAGGTAGCCGTCCATTTCAGTGAAGCTCAGGTGATATTTCTGGTACAGGAGCCTGTACATGGAGAGGGCCATCCGGATCCGCTCCACATCCGTATCCGATACCCCGGCAATGCCGTCCGGAACGGGATTGAGGCGGCCTTCATCCAACCTCAGGTAATCAATCGCCTTTTCCTCGCCCATTTTCATTGAAAGGTGGTTCATTGCCAGGTGGACGCCGTCGATGAATGGTCCCTCGGTCTCGATCTCCTCATAGACCTGGGGCGGCAGAAACGGCTTCAGTGCCGCTTTGGACCGCGTCCGCCAGAAATGAAGCGTTCCTTCCATCAGCCCCATGATCTGGTTGCTGCTCTCCACATGGCTCTGTTTCCTGAGAAAGTGGATGAGCGGGTCCTTTCGCAGGCATATCTCGTCAATGCGGGTGGAGACCTCTCTCAGGTCGCCCTCTGCGCCGATATCGTTGAAAAAAGCAGGAAAAAGGCGACACAACTGCTTGGACAGATTATAGACGGGAGCGATGTCGCTGTTCAGAAACCGGGTGATATCGCGGGGAAAAAGGTCCGTATCCCGAACCAGCACCCCCTCAAGGGAAAGATGAACGGCGAGGGATGAGAGGAGCTTTTTAGACCACTTGGGATTCATCCCGATGAGTTGAAGCCACGTGCGGATGTTTTGTACATGGGTGGGATCGGCCCGCATCTGCCAGTCCTCCCCCACACCGTGCATGTCGGGCGATTTGAAACCGAGAGAGACCACCGAGTCGATGAAAAAGTCCACCTGATCGCTGTCATAGGTCCGGTAAACGCCCTGCCCGATGTTGAGGACGTAACTCAGCGCGGTTGCCGGAAACCGCTCGGCGCTGACGCTGAGGATCTCGAATGTCTTTTCCAGGGACGCCCGAAGGACCTTGGGGTCCACATGCGTAATAAGCCGGGACAAGGTGCGGTTGATGTCCCGCAGGGTCTCTTCGTGCACCGCCGAGAGACCGGGGATGTTCATCATGCGCAGGAGGATCAGGAGTTTCCGCCGGTTCCCTTCCCCATCGTCCGCGGCGGTCCTGAAAAGCCTGCGGGGAATATGGCTGAAGGCGAAGACCAGATCCCCATACCCGGGGAGCTCCACAAGGCTCTCCAACAGATCGACCGGAGCGTGCTTCGCCTCAAGCATTTCCTCCAGCCGCTCGGTGAGGGCCTTCAGGCGTCCGTGGGTAATCGGCCGGAAGATATCGGTTAGATCCCTGTCCGGCTTCAGGCCGCTCTCTTTTACAAACCAGGACAGGAGGTCTTCCTGCGACAGCCAGTAGCCATAGCCGGCGCGGTAGTATGCCGTCAGCAGGCGGTTGAGGGACCCGAACGAGGCGTCCCGGCCAAGCCGCCGTCGGCAGAGTTCCCCCAGCGTGTTCAGCTGATAGAAGCTCTTCACGAAAAGCATGAAGGTCTCGCCGAAAAAGGACCTTATCCGCTCGAAGACTTCCTCGAGCACGACCGCGAACCCGGCATGCGGCTCGCCTCCCTCCTTGAGGAGCTTCTGAACGAGGAGCAGGAGGTTGTCCGCCGCATTGGCCCGCACCGTTTCATCGGGGGAGGATTCAACGGCCTGCAAAAACATGTCGGCGTAAATTCCCAGCGCTTCCGGGCCCCTGGGATGTTTTTTGAGGAGATGGAGGTAATTGAGGGCGAAGCTCCTGGCCTCTTTCACGATGAAAGACCAGTTCTTGTACGGATGGCAGATCTCTTCCAGAAGGTTTTCAAGACCCCGGCGCACCCCTTCATAGGCGCCCATCACCTCCTGCAGCACCCGGTACCGCGCCTCTACGGTTACATCCACGCGGCTGCTTGCCAGATTGATTTCAAGGGCCTTTGAGGCCATCGGAAAAACTCCTGCCGTCCGTTCATGAATACGTGTAATTTCGTTAAAACTTCAATTTGATAAGTTAATAATTTTATCACGCTTTTCCAGACTTGTCCAAAAACGCAAGGCATATTCAGCCGTCCCGGTTCAGCCGGCTTTTTACCAATAGACCGGAAGAGATTTTTAACCACGGATAACACGGATAACACGGATGACACAGATTTTAACCAACCCGCTTTAAACAGTCGATGCACCGGTCCTCCGTGGCCGGGCTACTGTGGAGGGCTGGGGGCATTGTCAGGCTGACGGACGGCTCGGTTGGGATCGGCAAAATTGAGACGGCTGTGGCGGGATAAAAAATGGGCTTGTCCATTCTTTTTTCCCGCCATAGCCGTCGTTTCCGGTGCCTCAGCACCGGGCCTCGCCCTGCGAGGCCTTTGCCGATCCCTTCGACTTCAGCCCCTTTACAGCATCCGTGGAATCCGTGTAATCCGTGGTTGCATTTTTTTGGTCCTTTTTCAGTTTCTGGATTTCGCCCGCAAATGGGGCCTCTGAGGCTGTCCGATAACCGCCGAAATACCAAGAAAACTCCTCCCCTTTGATGGGGGAGGCTGGGTGGGGGTGACCAGATGAATAGGAATTTCATCCAGTTATCTATTCCCCCTCCCCTTTATCCCCTCCCACGAGGGGAGGGGAAATGAGTTGTCGGACAGCCTCCTCTGTCCGTCTTGATTTTTCCATGTAGAAAAGGTAGTTAGAAATCAACCAAAAATTCTTTCAAAAAGGTTCTTTTATGGATGAAGCGGCATGGCAGGAAAGAGGCGCCGGGCACCGCGAGCGGCTTCGCCGGCGGTTTATGGAGGGGGGACTCGAGCGGTTCTCGGATGAAGAGGTGGTGGAGTTCCTTCTTACCCTGGGTACACCGCGAGGGGATCTGAAACTCCCGGCCCGGGAGGCCCTGAAGCGATTCGGAGGCCTCTCGGCGGTGCTTTCGGCCTCCATGGCCAAGTTGAAGGAGATCAAGGGGATCGGCCCCAAAAACGCGCTTTATCTGAAGCTGGTTCATCAGGTGGCCCGAAGATACCTGGAAGACCGTGCCGAAAACGGGGCCTTTTTCGGTTCTTCCAAAGCGATTTTCGATTATCTGTTTCATTCCATGCGGGACCTCAAGCGGGAGGTGTTCAAGGTCCTGTTCCTGAATCGGAAGAATCAACTGATTCAAAACCAGGACCTATTTCTGGGAAGCATCGCCGGCAGCGCCGTATACCCCCGAGAGATCGTGCGCCTCAGCCTCGAATACAACGCCGCGGCCCTCGTGTTCGTGCATAACCACCCGTCCGGGGACCCCTCCCCTTCGCCCGAGGACCGACGCCTGACCCGGGACCTGGTGTGGGCCGCCAGGCTCATGATGCTGCAGGTGCTGGACCACATCGTCATCGGGCACAACACCTACTACAGCTTTGCGGACCAGGGGCTGATACGGCAGTTCGAGGGGGAGTATGACCAGCGGTTGAATACAGTCTGATGCCACTGCGCGACGGAGACAAGGCAAGTGAATATCGAACAAGGAATACCTGCCTTCCGAAGTCTCGCACGAAGGAAGGTCGAATAATGAATATTGAATTTCGGATCGCGCTAACGAAGTGATTTATCGACAATAAGCGAAGTCCTCCTTTGATAAATGGGGGTTGGGGGGATTTATAACCGCTGGCAACTCCCCCTTCCACCCTCCGCAGTACCTGCTACGGAGGACGGGCGGTCCCCCTTTCCAAAGGGGGAAAAAAAAAAAAAAAACCGCTCGTGCTTGCGCACCGTATTCCAGCATGCCCGTAATC
>JAFDKD010000371.1 GCA_019307165.1 Deltaproteobacteria bacterium
CCGCGCCCGCCAAGACGGAAATGACCACGAAGATGATGCCCTGCCGGGCCCGGTCGGCCGCCCGCTCCCCGCCGTCCGCGCCCCTGGTCAACAGGCCAACCACGGCCATGGCCGTCACAATCCCCGCTATCTGGAACCCGGAAAACCGTTCATTGAAGAACACCACGGAAAAGACCACAACGAGGACCGCGTTGAGCCGGATGACCGGATAGACCACGCTGCCCGGCAGGCGTTTGAGCGCCTCCATGTGGCTCATGGTCGCCAGAACGAACGAGATACTGTTCGCTACGGCCACGATAAAAAGAAAGTTCGGGTCTTTTACGGATTCCCCGGACAGGATAAAAAGGATGCCGCTCAGGAGGGTGACCACCGCCATAAACGAGAATGTCGTCCACGCGGTATTGCAGTTCCGTTCCGCTGAAACCTTATACAGGAACCGCTGGGCGCCCATGAGCACCAGGGCGGCGATGCTGAAGATGTACCAGTCGGCCATGGGGGTATGTAAAGAATCCGGGTTCGCGAAGCACGGCTTTTTGGTCGTCCCCAAAAAGGGGCTTTGCAATACAAGAAAAAATTGAGGTTAACGCTAGGGTTGAGAAACAAATTGACCCCTTTTTGTTCCTTTTCTAAGCCTTGACCTTAACCTGAACCTGGCGAAGCCAAGTCAGACGGCCTCAAGGGCGGCTTTGCCGCCGTCGAGCTGCTCCAGCAAGGCTTCCAACCGAAGAAAGGCGTTCTCCTCACTGTATTTGCGCACGTCGGCGTGATCGACATCGATCATGACGGTGGCGACGCCAAGCTCCCGGGACAGCCGCCGTTTCAGGTCCATCTGCATCACCGAATAGACCTTGCAGCTCCGGTTGCTGGCGAACACGAGGCCGTCGATGGAAAACCGTTCGATCATCTCGGAAAGGGCCTTGTAGCGCAGGTCCATGCCGTAGCAGCACCAGCCGCGGTTTTGAATGCGGGCGAGGTAGCGCAGCGGATCCGATCCGTCCCATTCGTAGAGGTCCAGGCGGTCTTCAATCCGTCCGACGGAACTGGCGTAGGTGGAATAGACGATGTTGGCATCCATCTCGGCAAGGCGGTCGGACATCTTGCGCAGCTGGTGCCAGGGGGCGATGTTGTCCCACAGGAGCCGATACTTTTCGTTGGGGACGGGATATTTCCCGGCGGCCAACTCCGCCTCGGCCTCATCGGCGAGCATCCGGTAATGCGCCGTGACCTCCGGATCACCGCGCATCCACGTAAAATAGGGCGCCATATGGGCGAAGGTGTCGAAGGCCGTATTGCCTGAAGGACGGTGAGCGGCGAGGCCCAGAAACCGCACCCAATGTTTCATGGCCTCGTTGGTCTCTCCCACCGCCGCCCGCACCCTGTCGATATCGAATTTCCGGCCGGTCAGGTCCTCCAGAAGGGCGATAAGATCCTGAAACTGGGACAGGAGGTACTGGAGGTCCTTTTCCTGCTGGGGCTTGTAGCAGAAAGGCACATCGAGCATGAAGTGAGGGACGCCCAGTTCCCTGTGGTATACGTCAAACCATTTGGTGAGCAGGGAGCAGTTGTCGTTGTCGGAGATCAAAAGGTCCGGTTTGGGGAGACCCATAGTGGGAGACCCCCGGCCCTGGTCGAAGACCGTTCCCAGGTCGATGCGGGCGTAGGAGCAGAGATCGATGGAGTACCCCTCCATTTCGGCCTTCTCGCACTGGTCGGCGCTCATTTTCCGGGCCGCGCACATGGCCGAATGGCTCTCCGGCGCGCATACGATCACGTCAAAGCCCTTGAGCAGTTCCGTGGGCACGATGATGGCGATCCAGATGACGAACTTGCCCTTGGCGGCTTCGGCATGGCTGCCTTCGTAATAGCGATTCATGATCCGGCCCAGGTTTTCGCGCGATTTGGCTTTGAGCGGCTGTATCATGGTGCGTCCCCCTCTGATATCATTTCTGAAAAGGCCTCGATCCGTGTCCTGACCTGGCCCAGGTTTTCATCGTCATCTATGGAGAATTCAAGCTGGAGCGACTGAATCCCCTTCTCCTTGAAACGCTTCATCAGGAAAGGAAACTCAAAATATTCGTACTCGCAGAACTTTTCCCCCAGAAATACGATCCCCCGCGCCCCCCGCTCCTGAATGAGGGTTTCAAGGACCTTGATTCTGTGGTCGGACGATCCCAGCAGGGTGGTGCAGGGATGGTGATTGTAATAGAAATCCACGTAGTAATCGGGCGCCGAGCCCCCATCTTCAGGGGTGTAGGCATAGGTGCGGGCCAGGGAAGCGATGTCATTGCCCACCACCCTGAGCCCGGACTGCTCCATGATGTCCGATACGCCCGAGGGAGGCGGCATGATGCCGCTTATGATGACGCCCGCACCAGGTGCGTCGGCGTTTTTGAGCGCCGGCCTCTTGTCCGCTTCTGAAACGACGGCCTCCATTTTTTCGATCTGATCTTCCACGCTTCTCAGGCAGTTCCCCTGCATGAGCCCCGCGAATTTCCCGAAGCCGATGCCGCCTTGGGCCACGGCCCGTTCCAGCTGTCGGGCCAACGCCCTGGCCCTGCGGTAGCTTGAGACGCTTTGTTCAAATCGGGCATCTGAAAACGACACGCCGAATGTCTGCTCCAGCCTGCCGATCAGGGTTTGGATTTCATCTCTGAGATATTGACGGGCATCGGTCTGTTCGAGGGAAGGCATGGGGATGTGGGCGTTGAGAAGCGGCAGGACGCGCCCCTCTTCTTCCAGTCCCGAGCGGAGGATTTCGGGAAGGTTCCGCAGGGTGTCGCAGGCATTGTACATGAACATGCCGTCCAGCACGGCGCCGGCATCGGAAAGCACGAATTCCACCAGGTGCCGCCCCACCGAACAGACAAAATTCTGGATGTGCCGATCGCTCCTGGCGGTCCCGTCCAGAAAGGGCTTCATTCCCCACATGACCAGTGGTTCCAGACCCATGGAATGGAAAAGCTCCACGGGCGGATATAACGGAAAACACCCCAGTAGCCGGCGGCCGTCCTTTTTAAGGGGTTTTAATCGATCAATTAAAGGTTTCATGGCATCCTGTCAGCGTGTTGAGATCGGCCACAAATCCATTCGGATTCGCGAACCCAGGGAAGCGGCCGGTTTTTGTTGCACAATTTTGTATACCATTCCCCCTGTTTACACAAGAAAAATGTATCGCAGCATAAAGAATATGGCGCACAGATGTATGGTCCAGGCGACATCCCCGGCCTTTCCCGTAAACAGGCTCAGCCCGGAATAGGCGATCATGCCGAAGGCGATACCATCGGTAATGGATACCGTGAGCGGCATCATCACAATGGTGAGAAATTGGCGTAAGATTACGCGAGGATGCCATTATATTTCGACATTCCTTGTTCGACCTTCCTTCGTGTGAGACTTCTGAAGGCGGGTATTCCTTATTCGATATTCTCTTTTACAGGTCTAGATCCTTATGAGCCTCCGAACGCCCCCGGTGAACAGCGCCCTTGAATAACGCTGCCTCAAATACATGGCGGAATATCTTTCCCTGTCCAGAAAAGCCCGCTCCTTTTCCGTACCGGGCCTGGCCGCCTTTTCCATCAACCGTGTCTGCGTTTTTGCCAGCTTGGACAATTCGGCGATTTCCATATGCTCTTTTAACGGCAGCCGGTCCAGCAGGCCCTTCATCTCGTTGTTTACGGCCTTCAACTCGGTGGAGAGTTTTTGGGCATGGCCCATTCCAAAGTGGACATATGACTGTTTCATTGAGCGACCTCCTTTCTTATTACCTGAGTCTTGCAGGTAAAGCCGGTCGCCGTGCCCCACAAAAAACGCCTTTCGGCACACGGGCCAAAAGGCGCAATTCTTCCTGCGTTCGGCAACCCGGCTGTCATGGCCCGTCAAGGCGTTAGACCCGTGGCTTTGCGTCACCACCTTTCGATGGTTTTGCCCGTTCGTGCTTTTCCTTCTAATTTATTGCAATATGTATGAGGTTGAGCGTAATGTCAACAAATATCTGTCTTTGGCCGGCCCGGTTGAGCGGGGGATTTCCCACAAATATCCGATTTTCCTTCAGCTACCCAAAAGATCCGGTCGTGGGACAGGCCCTCGTCAGGGTCTAAAACCGCGTGCAGCAGAGATCGCCCCCTGGTTTCACCGAACCGGTACGCGTGGTTATTTCCGTCAGTTTTCCGTGTTTTGTCAGCACAGGCTTCTCATATGCCTGCTTCTCAACCTGGATTTTCTCTTTTTCCATGACGGCCTCCTGATAAGTCGTTTTGGAGCATATTACCTGATTGCTTGGCAGAAGTCAAAGATGGGGCGGAGTCGAAAACCCACCCCATATTGCACGAAATTTTCATGTCACTGACTGGATAAAAGGGGCCCCTGAGAGGACCTTGCTGTCATGCAAATAAATGAGCCTCC
>JAFDKD010000372.1 GCA_019307165.1 Deltaproteobacteria bacterium
GATGAATTCATCTTTGCGGGGTTTCTCCCGCCCAAGGCGGGCAAGAGGAAAGGGGCGTTGAAAAGACTGGCGTCGGACTCCAGGACCGTGGTTTTTTTCGAGGCGCCCCATCGCATCAAGGCCGCCCTCGCCGATTTGAAGGACATTATGGGGGATCGCCCCATGGTCATGCTTCGGGAGATGACCAAGGTATTCGAGGAGGTCCGGCGGGGCACTCCCGGCGAGGTTCTGGCGGGAATGACCGATGAAAACACGCGGGGTGAGTTCACCCTGGTGGTTTCGGGAGCGGATAAACAGGGCGTGGAAGCGATCGGTGAAGAGGTTCAAGGGGAAATCCGGCGGCTGCTTGCGGAGGAAAAGCTGGGCGTCAAAGACGCCGCCCTGCGCCTGTCTGAGGAAACGGGGCTGCCTTACCGTCGGATTTACAGGGAATGCCTGGCCGCTAAAGGAAATGAGGATCGGTTAAAGCCTATGGAACGGGTTGGGAAATTCAAGCTCAGGAACACCATGGGGCTTCACGCCCGGGCTGCGGCCAAGGTGGTGGAACTGGCCAACCAGTACACCTCGCGGCTTTATCTGAAAAAGGACGGTGTAGAGGTGGACGGCTCCAGCATCCTGTCCATTCTAACCCTGTCCTGCCCTAAAGGAACGGAGATCGAAGCCCGGGTCCTGGGGGAGGACTGCGACGAATTCATGATCGCCCTGGGGCGGCTGTTTGAGGACAAATTCGGGGAGGGCAAATGAGTACCGCCGGCCGGAAAGAAATGCAGGGAATCGCCGTCTCCCCGGGGATTATCATCGGAAAGGCCCGGGTGGTGGATCGCTCCAGGGTCAAGATCATGTACCAGTATCTGATCGGCGAGGATCAGGTCAGCCGTGAGGTGGAGCGCTTCAGGCAGGCCGTCGATGCCGCCGAAGAGCAGATGGTGGCCCTGAAAGACCGCATCGCGGAAAGCGTCAAGGAAGGCGGCGTCATACTGGACAGTCATCTCATGATCCTCCACGACAGCATGCTGTCGGATTCCACCGTCAAACGCATCCTGAACGAAAGGATCAATGCGGAGTGGGCCCTGAAAAAGTCGGAGGAGGAGATCCGAAGGATATTCGATCGCATTGACGACGAGTACATCAGCGGCAGGATCCATGACGTGGAAAACGTGGCCGAGAGGATATTGAGAAACCTCTCGGGCCAGGAGCATAACGGGCTTGGGGAAATCAACGACCGGGTGATCATCGTGGCCCACGAGCTTTCCCCCGCCGACACCAGCGAATTGAATACCGGCAAGGTCATGGGCTTTGTCACCGATGCGGGGGGGCGCACCTCCCACACGGCCATCATTGCCCAGGCCCTTGAAATCCCGGCCGTGGTCGGACTGGAATCCATCACCGATGCGGTGGAGGACCGCGACCTGCTGATCGTGGACGGGAACACGGGCCGTGTCATCATCAACCCCGATGACGATGCCATTATCCAATATCAGGAGAAACAGCTTCAGTACGAGAAATACAGGGCGGACATTGCCAGGGAAAGCAGGCTCCCGGCCGAGACCCTGGACGGGCGCCCCGTTGTCTTGAGGGGAAATATCGAATTTCTGGAAGAGGTGGCGGCGGTTCGCGAATATGGCGGGGAAGGCGTGGGCCTTTACCGGACCGAGTTTCAGTACCTGGGGGCCAAGGAACGGCCCTCCGAAGAGGACCTCTTTGAGGACTACCGGGAGGTGACGGAACTCGCGGCCCCCTACCCGGTGTATATCAGGACGCTGGATCTCGGGGGCGACAAGTTCGCCACCAGCGTGGAGTGCAGCCCCGAGACGAACCCGGCCCTTGGGCTCAGGGGCATCCGTCTGTGCCTGAGGGAGCCGGACATGTTTCGGGCTCAGCTGCGCGCGATCCTGCGGGCAAGCGCCTACGGGGAAATCCGCATCATGTATCCCATGATCTCCGGCGTGCAGGAGGTGCTGGATAGCCAGGCGCACCTGGATGAGGTGAAAAACGATCTGGACCGTAAGGGAGAGGCATACGATCCGGATGTGAAGGTGGGTATTATCGTGGAGGTGCCCTCCGCGGTCGCCGTGGCGGAACTGCTGGCCAGGCACGTGGATTTTTTCAGCCTGGGGACCAATGACCTGATTCAATACTCCCTGGCCATCGACCGGGTCAACGAGACCGTGGCGCATATGTACCAGCCGTTTCATCCGGCCATCCTGCGGATGATCCGACAGGTGGTCGATGCGGCCCGTGCCGCGGACATCGGCGTCACCATGTGCGGTGAAATGGCAGGGGACCCGCTCTGCATTCCCATCCTTCTGGGCATGGGCTTTAACGAGTTGAGCGTGAACGCCCGCGGCATTCCCTTTGCCAAGAAAATGATCCGCTCCGTCACCATGGCGCAGGCCGAAACCATGTATGAGGCGGCCATGCACATGGACACCGCCACCGAGGTCCGAGCCTATGTCCAGGAGCAACTGAAACACCTGATTCCGGATTTGGACGGGGGAACGGTGAACATTGAGCAGTGAACATTGAACATTGAGCAGTGAACATTGAGCATTGAATTCGGAATGGGGTTAACAGTTAATAGTTATCAGTTATCCATTAATAGTAAATGATTAAATTGATTAAATATTATTTGTTTTTTACACTAATAACTAATAACAGATAACGCCTTTAAAACAGACAACGACCCAGGAACAAAGCACCAAGAACGAGGAACGAATAACCAATAACCAATAACAAATAACTGATGATTCAATGAAACCCGTTTGTCAAAACCGAAAAGCCCGATACGATTACTTTATCGAGGAGAAATACGAGGCGGGCATGGTGCTTCTGGGGCCCGAGGTCAAATCGCTCCGGGAAGGGCGGGCCAACCTGGTGGACAGCTACGCCAGGGTCAAAAACGGCGAGGTGTTGCTGTTCAATATGAACATCACGCCCTACCACCATGCCAGCACCCACGTCAGCATGGACCCCACGCGGACCCGCAAGCTCCTCATGCACCGGCGGGAAATCAAGCGGCTGATCGGAAAAACCGAAGAAAAGGGCTATTCGCTCATTCCGACAAAGGTCTATTTCACGGAGAAGGGCAAGGCCAAGGTGGAGTTGGCCCTTGCCAAAGGAAAGCGGAAGTACGACAAGCGACAGGCGCTCAAGGAAAAGGAACTGAAGCGGGAGATTGCCCAGGCCCGGAAGGACGGTCGCTATTGACAATTCCCTGAAAAATGGCTATTCTTAAATTAATACCAACCTTAATACGGGGGCGAAACGGCTTCGACGGGGATAGAGAAACTCAGGTTGCATACCGAGGTTCCATCTGCTCGTAAAACGGGTGGGCTTAACACAAACGCAGACGATTACGCGTATGCCCTAGCCGCATAAATAGGCTAGCGTTCTTTCGGTCCGTGCCCGCGGGACCGAAAAGGGCGTCGACTAGCGGGCTAGCAGATCCGGTTAACCTGCAGACCGGTGAAGCGAACTTTTTTGCAGGTTAGCACCCTGGTGGCGCTGCACGGCACGGATCCAGGGGGCGAAAACCTTAATGCCGCGCTAAGTATGTAGACATCTGAGTGGAATATTTTCGGACGGGGGTTCGACTCCCCCCGCCTCCACCAATCAACCTTAATAATTTCAACTACTTAGATCCAGATTTTTCCTCAAAATTCTTTGCCACCTTTTTGCCACCAGGTGCTCTTTAGAGCACCTTTTTATTTATTGATGCTCGGACCAAGTTCATAATCATGAGGTCTCTCAATAGTGGTTTGCGTGTCTTCATAAATGCTTCTTAAATCATCCGGTTCAACTTGAAAGTATCTCTCGAAGGCCTTGTTGGTAGAGTGCATACTCGCCAACTTGATTTCTTCGGGCGTTCTGTATTTCCGCAATTCTCGAACGGTGCTATGCCGTGTTCCAGGATACAAAGGCACTCCTTCAATTCCAAGGTTTGAGCATGCTCTTTTCCACCATTTGTAAAGATATTTGTTCCCGAATCTGTGACCAGCCTGAGCGCCACTCAAGCCTTTGGGATGTCGAAAGAAATATAGGCTGGGAAAGCCTCTTGGAAAGGACTTTATAAGCCGTAGGTCTTCGGGCAAAAGATAGACGAACTTCGGTCTTTTCTCCTTGGGGTGAGGAATCAGAATTTCACCCTGCTTTAGATCGATGTCGCCTTCCTTGATGTTGAGCAGTTCTCCGGGCCTAATATTAAAATAGGTGGCAAGCCATTTTATCCCAAGCCAGATTTTCGGATTTGTCTGAAATGATATCTTCTTCACTTCTTGGATAATCGCCTGCTGTGTTTCCTTATCCACTGTTTTGCGCCAGGCGAGTTCAAAAGATGCCTTTGGAAATTTGGGGATTTTGTTTATTTCTTCGTTTTCATGCAGCCATCGGAAGAACGTTTTCATGCAGCCATCGGAAGAATTGACGAAGACTCGACAGGTGGTTGTGCTTTGTTTTGGGGGAGAGATCGAAAGAATCGAGTGAGATGAGAAACAGCTGCAGGTGCTTGGGCTTGATCTCCTTTACGCTGCTATTCCCCCAAAGATTAATGGCCTTTCCAAGGTGGTCGGAGATTTTGCGGTAGGATGAATATTTTACCTCCCTGCGCTTGATTTCAAGCCATTGCAGCGCCAGATTTTCAAAGCCCAAAGGATTGTTTTTCTTATATTCCCTTTCGTCAAGAGTGTTCTCGTCAGTTTTGAACCGAAGCCCTATCAAAAACCGCGAGGCTTCCGGATAGCTGGAAAAACGCCGCATCACGCTTTTGAAGTATACGCGAAATTTTGTGGCGGCCTGGTTGGGGTGATTCGGGCACACCATAGCGTTTTTTCGATTGTCTTTAAAATTTGAA
>JAFDKD010000373.1 GCA_019307165.1 Deltaproteobacteria bacterium
AGGTCAGGATGGCGGGCGGAAACGGATGCGAGTTGAACGTCCGGGAAGACAAAAAGGTGGCAACACTGGCATCGGGTCATGAGCACCTGATCGAGGTGGTGCTTCGGGGACAGGCGGTTTCAAAACCGCGACTTCAGGGAAAAGCGAAATACACAAAAAAATAAACCACGGATGACACGGATATTCACGAATGCCACGACGTCAGGATCGGTGAAATGAGATGAGGATGCATGATTCAAAAAATGGACGAGTCAATTTTTTCAATACATGTATCCTCATCTATACCAGTGCTTGCACTGGCCTCGCTTCGCGAGGTTTCGCCGATCCCTTTAATTAGACGGATTTGTTCTCTGGTAACTCTGTGACTCTGTGGTGAAATATCTTTTACGCACCTCCAGAAGCAGCCGGAAATTTCCTCCGGGGAACATTGTCCGAGGGAAAAGTTATTTACCGTCTGTGTTAATCTAGTGAACGAAGCGAACCCCGCCCAACAACGGCGGGATCTCCGCTACGCTACGACGCGCGGTTTAAAAACTTAGTGGACACAAACTAATGAAAATAACATTCCTACCGGACAAAAAAACCGTGGAAGCAACCCCGGGAGACCGGGTCATGGACATTGCCAGGGAAGCCGGCCTCAGCCTCCGGGCGGATTGCGGCGGCAAGGGTAAATGCGGCACCTGCCGGGTCCTGTTCGAATCCGCCTCCACACCTCCCGGCGCCCTCTCGGAGCCCACGGCCGACGAACAGCGGCTGCTGCCCGAAGAGACCGGGGGAAAGTTCTACAGACTTGCCTGTACCACCCGCCTGTACGGCGACGTCGGCATTCACATCCCCGACGAGACACGGGTACACCGTTTTTCCCCGCGAAAACCGGTCACCACATACTCCATTCCCATTGAACCCGCGGTTAAGAAAATCACCTTTCAACAAGACCTGTCCGGAGAACGCAGGCCGACCCTGTCCCTGCGCCGGCGCATCGGGGCGACCCTTGCCGAAGCGGCCCCTACAACCCCGGAAGCAGCCAGTCTGGCCGTCATGGCCGAATTTTCCCGACGGCCCCTGAAAGGCTATTACGACACCATAACGGCAGCCGTCTTCAAAGAGAGCGAGATCATCCAGTTGCGCCCGGACGCGAACGGGTCCCTTTACGGGATCGCCCTGGACCTGGGGACCACCTCTCTGGCCGCCTTCCTTTGCGACCTGGAAAAAGATCGCATCGTGGCTGTGGCATCCCTGCTCAACCCCCAGGTCACTTACGGGGAAGACGTGATCTCCCGCATCGCCCATGTCCGGAAAGACTTTTCCGAGCTGGACGATCTCCAGGACAATCTCATTGAAGGCATCAACTATCTCATCCGCGAGACCGTGAAGCAGGCGGGAATTGCGACCGACGAACTTCTGGATGCGGTTGCCGTGGGCAACCCCACCATGCAACATTTTTTTCTCGGGCTGAATCCGATCTCTATCGGCGAGGCCCCCTACCTGCCCGTCTGTTTCAAGGGCGGCGAGATCCGGGCCAGAGACCTGGGCATCGAAATATTTCCCCTGGCCAAGATTCACCTCCTGCCCATGGTTTCAGGGTTCATCGGGGCCGATACCATTGCCGCCATGCTCACCCGCTCCCATGAGGATTTCGACACCGCCACCCTGATGGTGGACGTGGGAACCAACGGGGAACTGGTCCTGGCCCATGACGGCAGGCTGACGGCCACCTCGTGCGCCACGGGCCCCGTGTTCGAGGGGGCGCAGATCCGGTGCGGCATGCGGGCCAGCCCCGGCGCCATCGACAAAGTATGGCGGACGAACGGCAATGGGCCATTGACATGCCATGTCATCGACGACGCCGAGTCTGAGGCCGCTCCCCCAAAGCCCGCCGGGATATGCGGTTCCGGGGTTATTTCCATCGTTGCCGCGCTTACCCGGGCCGGTGTCATCAAGCCGGGCGGCGCCTTTGATCTGGATTGCGGGTATCCCGGCCTGCGGACGGACCCCCATTCGGGTCAGGCGGAAATCGTCCTTGTGCCGGCCCGTGACAGCCGCACCGACAGGGACATCGTATTTACCCAGAACGACGTGCGATCGGTCCAGTTGGGCAAGGCCGCGCTGCGGGCGGGCATCGACATTCTGATGCAGGACGCCGGTATAACGCAATTGGATATGCTCTTCCTTGCCGGTACCTTCGGCAGCTATCTGGACCCCCGCGAACTTCTCCATATCGGCATGCTGCCGCCCATGCCCCTGGATCGAATCAAATCCATCGGCAATGCGGCCGGCGACGGGGCCAGGCTGGCTTTGTTCAGCCTGAAAAAGCGTAACGAGGCGGTGGCGGTGGCCAAGCGCATGCGCGTGGTGGAGTTGAGCATGCGGCCCGATTTTCAGGATGTCTTTATAGACGCCATGAGCTTCTAGCGTCCGGCCGGAGGTCAGTGTTAAAGCGTGGAGCGGGGAGCAAGGAGCAGAGAGCCATTCCGAAAATCAGAAATCAGAAGCCAGCGGGGTCTGGGGCCTGAGGGGCGCCCAGAGTGATCGAGAAGGAAACTTTTTGAGAAAACAGTGTCGGATTTCATGGAGGATCATTAGAGGTGTCCCCGCACGAGAACGGCGGGAAATCCAGAGTAACCTCGATTCAAATGTCATTCCCGCATGATTTTGGCGGGAATCCAGACCTCCGTTTCGCTGGGTCCCCGCCAACTTCATGCGGGGACGACAAAAAGGGGCGCGGATCGGTTATCCCGCCGTTTTTAGGCGGAGATTAAGGGGGATTTGCCAACGGTTGTAAATCCCCCCCCCCGGCCCCGCTTTACAAAGGGGGGAGAATGCAAAGCAACCCGCAACCCTGAACCTTGAACCTCTGAACCCAACGAAGTTTCATATGAGCTATTTACTTTTGTCTTCTACCTTCAATCTTCTACCTAATGACCAGCAAGGACATCCGAACGCCATGGCAAAAAAGAAAAGCAGTAATTATCAGAATCCCCATGAAACGTCCGGGTCGCGGGACAATGAACTGGAAGTGGCTATTGGACGCGAAGTCCGTGAATTCCGTCAGAAGATGGAACTTACGGTGGCCGAACTGGCTAAACTCGCCGGCCTGTCCATCGGCATGTTGTCCAAAATTGAAAACGGCATTTCCTCCCCTTCCCTTTCCACGCTCAAGGGCCTTTCCGGCGCGCTGAACATCCCGGTGACGGCCTTCTTCCGTAAGTATGAAGAAGAGCGTGACGCCAGTTTTGTCCCTGCCGGCTCGGGTCTGGTCATCGAGCGCCGGGGCACCCGCGCCGGACACCAGTACCAGTTGCTGGGCCACACCGTGGGCGGCCGAATCGTGGTCGAGCCCTATCTCGTCACCCTTACCGAAGAATCCGAGGTATTTCCCCTGTTTCAACACTCGGGCAGGGAATTCATATACATGCTGGAGGGCAGGGTGAACTACCGTCATGCGGACAAAATTTACAGGCTTGCCCCGGGGGATGCCCTGTTCTTTGACGCGGACGCGCCTCACGGGCCGGATGAACTGACGCAGCTCCCGGCCCGTTTTCTCTCGATCATCGCGCATCCCAGGGCGGAGAATAGAGGTCGGAGGACAAAGGGCGGATGACAGAGAATATCGAATAACGAATATCGAACAAGGAATGTCGAATGGAAATTTAGAAATTAGAATTTAAAAATTAGAAATTAGAAATTAAAAAACAAGAATATTCACGAATCAAGTTCAGTTGACATTGTTTTTCTGACACCTGTCGAAGATCCCGCCGGTGTTGGGCGGGAACACCTAGGCCGCCTCCAGCCTCGAGCGGAGCGGAGCACAGCGATACTCTAACCTCTAACTGCGAAGCGCAACCTGGAGCCTTGAACCTTGAACCCTGAACCCTGACCTTTTAATCTTTCTGTTCCCTTGACATCTTGGCTTGAATTCGATATTTCCTTAGATGAAAAAGATTTTCATAAGAGACAAATCGAGGGGCCCCGGAATACAGGGGATTGCCGCCCTCGAAATCCAGCATATCATTACAGGAGGTGGCCATGTGTTCTATCGCGGGTTTGTTGTTTAAACAAGGCAAGCGGCCGGACAGCATCAAGTTCACCACGGGAAAATGCATCACGGAAATCCTGGACGGCACGGTCCATCGCGGTCCGGATTCCTGCGGCTGGGGCCTTTACAGGGGCGCCAACGAGGGCGAACTCCGCGTCCGATTCTTTGTCGACGAAGAGGACGCCGCCAAGGCCAAGGAGGATGTGGTGCGCATCCAGGAAGGCCTTGCCAAACAGGGCGCGGAAATCCTGGAGGAGAAGGTTGTCGGATGCATGTACACGGCCAGGACAAAATTCGGCGGAGACGTGCAGCAGTTCACCTTCAACATGGGTGAGATCGCCGAGATCGTCTCGGTG
>JAFDKD010000374.1 GCA_019307165.1 Deltaproteobacteria bacterium
GATCCGCCCCCTTCCTGTCGTCTCCGCACCCCCCCTGTCGTCCCCGCATGAATTTGGCGGGTACCCAGCGAGACGGAGGTCTGGATTCCCCTTCGGCCGTGAGCTCAGGGCCGAACGGCCGCCAAAATCATGCGGGTCGAAGATCCCGCTGTCCTTGGGCGGGGAATGACATTTGAAATGAGGTTGCTCTGGATTTCCCGCCGTTCTCGTGCGGGGACACCTCTAATGATCCTCCATAAAATCCGACACTCATTTGAAGCCGAACCGAAAAAACAGTTTAACGAGTAATTAGCAAGAAAAATGCCAGGAATTTATGCAGGAAAAATTGTCTTATGATTATTAAAAAACCTGATAATTATGTTTTTTATTGTTAGTTTTGACTTAGAAAATCAGTCATATGACAAAAAAAGTCACCAAATATCCGAACATTGTTAATATTTTCATGTTGAATCAGTGGGAAAAAGCGCGTGTTTTCGGTGGCGGCATTGGTCTAGGGAACTCCGAAAAAATAGAGCTATATATAAGCCGGAATAAATGCTACGGTGCCGACATCGCATCATGAAAAGATGATTATCGCATGCTGAAGCGTTCAGTTAACTCAGACCACGTTCAGGCCTGGAGGTGATCACCGGAAAGGAAAACCGTTGTTTAAAAATCTATTTCAGAAATTTCGCAAAGGCTCAAAAAAACAGAAAATCGAACCGAAACCCTCTCAGCCATCGCCCGAACCGACACCGGCCAAACCCAGCGTTCGGACCGCCCAACCTGAAAAAAAATCCCGGGACCGGGGTCCGGGGGAAAAGCCGAAGGCGAAAGGGACCCCGCGTTCGCCCAAGCGAAAAAGCCCCCCCAAACCCTGGGATATATCTCAATTCGACGTGCCCGAGGACGAAGGCCGGATCCGTTTTCACGATCTGGACCTCCCGGTGGAGATCATGCACGCCATTGCCGACCTCGGCTTTCAGTATTGTACGCCGATTCAGGCGGAGATCATGCCCAAGTCGCTTACCGGGTCCGATTCCACGGGAAAGGCCCAGACCGGGACCGGGAAGAGCGCCGCATTTCTGGCCACCATTTATACCCATCTTCTAAGAAATCCCATCCAGGGCCGTCGCAAACCCGGGGTCCCCAGGGTCCTGATCCTGGCCCCCACGCGTGAACTTGCGCTTCAAATTGAAAAAGACGCCCGCGCCATCGGAAAATACACAAGCTGTCGTATCCTGTCCGTCTTCGGCGGCCTGGGTTATGACACGCAAAGGCGGGCTTTGGAAGAAAAAATTATCGATATTATCACAGCAACGCCGGGTCGGCTGCTGGATTTTCAAAGGCAGCGGCTGGTGCGGCTCGATGGCGTTGAAATTCTTATCATTGATGAGGCGGACCGCATGCTGGACATGGGATTTATACCCGATGTCAGCAGAATCGTCCGCAGCACCCCGGCAAAAGAGAAGCGGCAGACCATGTTTTTCAGCGCCACGCTGACGCCCGAAGTGGAACGGCTGGCCGAGCAGTGGACCCGGAACCCCATTCACGTGGAAATAGAACCGGAACATGTGGCCGCCGATTCGGTCGATCAAAAAGTGTTCATTGTCACCACGGAAGAAAAATTCGCGCTTCTCCTGAATTTGATAACAAGTCAGAATCTGGAGCGGGTGCTGGTTTTTGTCAACCGCCGGGATCAGACCCGCCGCCTGGCCGAAAGGCTGATCCAATACGGGATAAACTGCGCGGTGCTGTCAGGCGAAGTCCCCCAGAACAAGCGCATCAGAACCCTGGAGGGTTTCCGCGACGGGAGCATACGCATCCTTGTGGCCACGGATGTGGCCGCGCGTGGTCTGCATGTGGAGGGGATCAGTCATGTGATCAATTTTACCCTGCCGCGGGATGCCGAGGACTACGTGCACCGGATCGGACGGACCGGACGTGCCGGCGCCTCCGGAATTTCGGTGAGTTTCGCCTGTGAGGAGGATTCCTTCTACCTTCCGCCCATCGAAGAATATCTGGGACACTCCTTGAGTTGTGTGCAGCCTGACGGGGAACTCCTGAAACTGCCGCCGCCGCTTTATAAGAGAAAGCCGCTCAAAGGGGCATCCGCATCGCGGCCCAGGGGCGGGACGCGACAGAAAAGACCCGGCTCGCTGTCTCGCGGAAGACAACGACCTCGGACCCAGAGCGGGAAGGCGCAGGGGAGGGGGCCTCGGTAATAGACGGTTGTGTTAGCGTTTTCATTAGGTTTAAGTTTTTTGGTGTGCTCGTGCTCAGCGAATGTTCCGGTTTCAATTGGTAGGCTTTTCTGTACCCTGCTACCCACTGAAAACCCGGAAGCACCAATGACAAACGACCGCCGGGAAAACACTAGAAATCAGAAGTCAATGCCGGTGGTCCCGGATCTTTACTTTTCTTGACTTCCCGACGATTTATTCAGCGCTTCCCCGAATTCTTTGAGAAAGCCGTTTCTTTCCTTCCAATCGGGGCCGAATCTTTTGTCAAAGAAGCCGCCTAAGCGGTTGAACAACTTGTTCCACACGGATTTGCCGCCCGCAAGGACCACATCTTCCAGGAATGTGGCAATCTCCGACATTCTCTCCTTGGGAAGATAGGATACGGCCCCCAGTTTGATAGACTTTTTCAGGGATTCCGGCGAGAGTGCGTGGGCGGTGAACATGACGGTAGGAAATCCTTTGGAGACCGACTCTTCCAGCAGTTTGAAGCCGGAAACCCCCATGATGTCCAGGATGACGATGTCATAGATGTAGTTCTGGATGTATTGGAGCGCCGATTCATAATCGCCGGCCTTGTCAACCAGGCACATTTCAAGCTCTTCCTCGACGAATTCGAGAATATCGGGCTCATCGTCCACGATGAGTATGTGCTTGTTTTGGAGCGGGCTTTCGGTTTCCATGTCGCGCGATGCCTCCGAGGTTCAGGGTTATGTGACTCCGGGCCGGCAGGGAGCGATCGCTTTCCGCCCTCCTTCATTACAGCCCGAATCGTTTTGCATATCAAGGCAGGCATTCCAAAATTATCACGGTCTTTTGTAACGCATTATTGTTCATTTTTCAAGTGATGCGCGCATTTGGACTTTTGCCAGTGAACCGGATATAGTATCGCCCAATGCGGATCGCGTTTTTCTGTGGTATTCCAGAACCCAATAAGGGAGGTATTCATGGGCTTTAATATAAACGAGGTAGACAAAATAGAAATCCTGACCCTCCAGGATAATTATATCGACCTGCTGGCGCGGGACAACAATGAGGTCGTCCAGAGGGCCATGCCCCTGAAAGGCCTGGAGATCAAAAATTCCCTATTGGCGGAGCACGGGTTTTCATCCGTGGTAACGGTGACACGGGGAGGCGAGTCGAGCAGCATTCTTTTTGATTTCGGGTTTTCAGCCCAAGGCGCGGCCTTCAATGCAAAAGCCCTGGACGTGGACCTGAGCCAAATCGAAACCTGTGTTGTTTCCCACGGCCATCTGGATCATGTGGGCGGCCTGGCCGAACTCATGAAAGGCATCGGAAAGCAAAAAGTTGATCTGGTGATCCATCCGGAGGCCTTTCGAAAACCCAGGTACTTGAAGATCACCGACGAGTTCAAGGTGTTTTTTCCGTCTTTCGAAAAGGAGATGGTCGAAGCCGCGGGCCTTAATGTCGTGGAAACGGAAGTCCCATACCCGCTCCTTGACGGTGATCTGCTGTTTCTGGGAGAGGTCCCCAGGCAGACCGATTTCGAAAATGGCATGCCCAGCGCATACTATGAAAAGGACGGCAAGGAGACATGGGACGATATCATAGACGACTCATCGGTCGTGGCCCATGTAAAGGGAAAAGGTCTGGTGATCCTGTCGGGTTGCGGCCACTCGGGCATCATCAATACGGTGCGATACGCCGGCGAGGTCACGGGGGTGAAGGAGGTCTATGCGGTCATGGGGGGTTTTCATCTCAGCGGAGACGAGATGCAGCCGGCCGTGGCGCCGACCATCCAGGGGCTCAAGGAGATGGACCCGACCTTTGTCATTCCGACGCACTGCACGGGCAGGGACGCCATTCTCGAAATTGAAAGGGAAATGCCCGATCGGTTTATTCTGAACATGGTGGGGACCCGACTTACTTTCGCCGGGTGAAAGGAGGCATCTCATGGCCGATATCAAATTCAATAAGCGCAATATATTTCAGAGGTTTTTGGGTATTCCCGTCACCTTGAAACCCGGGAACCCGAAATGCTGGAACTACGCGGGCGGAAAACTCACCATCGATCTCAATCAGGCGCCGGAGCTGAAACAGGCTGGGGGCGCACTGAGATTCGAAGGGGGAGGGCTGCCCGCCAGGGTGCTGGTGATGCGGGAGGACGACGACGGCTTTCGCGCACTTCAAAACCGCTGCACCCACATGGGT
>JAFDKD010000375.1 GCA_019307165.1 Deltaproteobacteria bacterium
GTGAGAAGTGCAAGAAGGACTTTGAATTGGTCCTGACCATCAGGGAATACGAGAAACAAAAAAAGTTCCGTTGCCCCAAATGCAAGAGTACGAGGGTGAAACAGCAGATTTCGTCGTTTCAGGCGATAACATCCAAGAAAAGCTGACGCAGGAGCCCCGTCACTTATCGAGAAATCTCTGTTCTTGCTGAAAGACAGGGAGGGGGCTCCGCAAAATCTCAGAAGGAAAGGCAAAACCATGAAATGCCCGCATTGTGAAAAGGAGATTGCCGGGATAGCATGCCCGGAATGTTATGAGGAGAGTCCGGAAGGGGCCGACTTCTGCATGAAGTGCGGGGCCTCGTTGGCAACGCCCGAACCCGGCGAAGGCGGTGGTGACGAATTCGATCTGCACAGCCGAATTCTTTGCCCTGATGGGACGTGTACGGGAATTATCGCTGACGGGAAATGCTCCGAGTGCGGCAAACCCTATCCTCCGGAGCCCGGAACGACAGAGGAGGCATCTGAGGAGACCGCCGAGGAGACCGCCGAGGAGACCGCGGAGGAGACTGCCGAGGAGACCGCGGAGGAGAGTGCGGAGGAGACTGCCGAGGAGACTGCCGAGGAGGCGCCGGAAAAAAAGGCGCCGACCGATGTTTGAACTTAAAATTCTCTCCCCGTTTGCCGCCGCGCACCAGCTTCGCGAATACGAAGGGGGGTGCGAACAACTTCACGGGCATAACTGGAAAATTGAGGTCCGGGTGTGCGGCGAGGACCTGGAGGACAACGGGCTCCTGATCGACTTTCGGTTGATCAAAACAGCAACGAAAACGGCCCTCGATTTGCTCGATCATAAATTCTTGAATGACCTGGATGCCTTCAAGACGATCAACCCTTCTTCGGAAAACATCGCCCGTTATATCGTTCACTTTCTTTCCCGTGAACTGAACTCGGAGCGGGGTCGGGTCAGCATGGTCACGGCCTGGGAGTCGGATACGGCCTGCGCGAGTTATACTGAAGGCTAGAGGCTGTTAGAGGGCAATCATATGCTGGGTTATCCTATTTCCACGTCGCTGTGGCTTACGTAAACGGCGCATGGCTCAAGGCGCAGGGCACAGGGTGTAAGATCAAAAACAAAAAATTACTTTCATCTGCCTCGATCCGAACGGGGCGGTTTAATGAATATTTAGTGTTTTAGGGGTTTACTAAATGTGCCCAAATATTCCTTAAATCCGAAATCCGAAATCCGAAATCCGAAATTACACCGCCTTGCATCAGGTATCTTTTTCCCTGCCTCCGGGTGCTTTGCGAGTCCGAAATAAAGATGGCCATATTTGCATTCATTCCTGCGAGATTTCAGTCCTCCCGTTTTCCCGGGAAGCCCTTGGCGCCCATTGCCGGGAAACCCATGATACAGCATGTCTGGGAGCGGGCGGCTCGGTGCGAGGCGTTTACCCGGGTGGTCGTGGCTACGGACGACCAGCGGATTGCGGCGTGTGTGGAAGAATTCGGCGGTAAGGCCGTGATGACCGATGCGGCACACCGTTCGGGTACCGATCGGATCTGCGAGGCGGCGCTGAAAACCGGTGTTCGCGATGGAGATATCGTTGTTAATATACAGGGGGACCAGCCCCTTCTCGAGCCTACCATGATCACGGAACTGGTCGGCCCGCTTCTCGAGGACGACACGGTCCCCATGTCCACCCTCAAGTGGCGGATACGCGACAGTTCGGATATTGCCAATACCAACCATGTAAAGGTTGTCACGGATTTAAACGGGTTTGCGCTTTACTTCTCCCGCCACCCGATTCCCTTTTATCGACAAAATGATACCGAAGAAATAGTCTTCAAGCATCTGGGGCTGTATGCCTATCGCATGGGGTTCCTGGTTCGATACACCCGTCTTCCGGAGGGACGTCTTGAATCCGCTGAAAAACTGGAGCAACTCCGGGCCCTGGAGAACGGATTCAAAATCAAAGTGACGGAAACATCCTGCAATTCGACTGAGGTGGACGTCCCCGAAGATATCCCTAAGGTGGAAAAACATCTTGTCGGTTAGGGCCCACCCCGTAAACTCCCAAAGGCGGTGGAAGTTGAAACCGCCTTCCCCGAGGGCCTCTCAACTGGCCCTGGAAGCCGACCTGTCCATTCTGCAGGCTCAACTCATTCTCAACCGCGGGATATCCGATCCCCTGGCCGCCCGCCGTTTCGTTACCCCACGCCTTGCCGACCTTGCCGATCCCATGCTTTTTAAAGACATGGACCGGGCCCTGAAACTCATCCTGAATGCCATGGAAACAGGGCGGCGAATCGCCGTTTACGGAGACTACGATGCGGACGGGTTGACCGCGACCGCACTTCTGGTGAACTTTTTCAAGGACCTGGGCGTGCCGGTCATTCATTGGGTCCCCAATCGATTCAGGGATGGTTACGGTCTCAATGCCGTCGGTGTCGAAAAACTCGCGGCGGAAGGGACCGGCCTGATCATCACTGTGGATTGCGGCATTTCAGGCGAAATGGAAATCGCCCTGGCCGGGCGGCTCGGGCTGGAGGTCGTGGTTACGGACCATCATCAGGTGCCCTCCGATTTCAACTCGCTCTGCCCGGTCATCAATCCGCTTCAGAAGGGTTGCGGATTTCCCTGCAAGCACCTTTCGGGCGTGGGCATCGCATTCTTTCTGGCCGTTGCCGTCAGGGGGGCTTTGCGGGAGCGCGGACGCTTTGGAAAGGATCGGCCGGCGCCCGATTTGAGATCTTACCTCGACCTGGTTGCCCTCGGCACCGTGGCGGACAGGGTCCCGCGTGATGGCCGGTTCCCGCTGGCTCGGCATAAAGGCCTTGATGGAAATATCGGGAGTAAGGGCGGCGCAAATATCGAGCGAGGACCTTGCGTTCCGACTGGGGCCCCACCTTAATGCGCGCGGCAGGATCAGCTATCCGGAAATCTGTATCGAAGTGTTGTGCACGGAAGAGAAAGATGCGGCCGTGCGAATGGCCCGGAAAATCGGCGCCGCCAACATGGAACGCCGGCAGATCGAACAATCCATCCTGGAGCAGATTGAAGGCATGTTCGCGGCCTCAGGCGGTGTGGGAGAGGCCCGCAGTCTGGTGGTTTCCGGAGAAGGTTGGTCCCAGGGCGTTTTGGGCATCGTCGCGTCCCGCCTGGTGGAGAAATACCACAGACCCGCGCTTGTCTTTACGACGAAAGACGGACATGCCATCGGATCGGGCAGAAGCATACACGGATTTAATCTATACGAGGCGCTCACCAGGATGGGAGGGCTTTTTGAAGGATTCGGCGGTCATGCCCATGCCGCCGGAATTCGCATGAAGGCGGAAAACCTCGACAGGCTGAAACAAGACCTGGAAGACATTGCCGGGAAAACCCTGTCGGAGACGGACATGGCGCCCACCGTCCAGGTGGACGCCCAGGTATCGCTCAGAGATGTCGGTGTGGACATGGTGAAACAGATTTCGAGCCTGGCGCCTTTCGGGGAAGGCAATCCCGACCCGCGATTTCTGGCGCGTTCGGTTCGGGTGCTGGGCGCAAAGGTCGTGGGCGGGCGTCATCTGAAACTGAAACTGACGCAAGGCGAAAAAACCATGGAGGCCATCGGTTTCGGCATGGGAGAACGCTATCCCCTGCTGGACGAAACCGTGGACATGGTTTTTGTGCCGGAAACGAACCATTGGCAGGGCAGGGAACGGATTCAATTGAGGATTATCGACCTTGAAAAGAGCAATCGAATGTCAAGGTTAATCCTTGAAGATCCGGGATGCCAACTCGATGTCCTCCGGGCAGAATATGAATAGGGATTTTTTCTCGTCCGGGAGTGCGGACCCGTATACGTAGCTGATGTTGATGCCTTCCTCGCCGAATTTCTGGGCCATCTGAGCCAGGGTGCCCGGTTGGTTGTCGATTTCAAGCGCGATGACCGGTATCATATCGAAAACGTAGCCTCCCCGGGAAAGGAGGTCTACGGCCTTGTCCGTTTCATCTACCAGCAGGCGCATGAGGGCATGATTCGCCGAATCCTTTTGCATGGACCCGTAACTGGCGGCCGGTGCGATCCGTTTCAGCGATTTTCCCCTGGCCTTGAAAATTTCGCGCACGTATTCGGAGGCGTCCTGGATGGTCAGCGCATCGATGTTGACACCCGCATCCGAGAGCAGTGTGGCGAGTTTCCCCAATTCTCCGGGGGCGTTTACCAAAAAAAGCGATATTTCCGTTCTTACCATTTCCGTTCTCCCGCCTTTAAAAACCGATCACCTATGAATGAAAAAATTCCTTTGTAGAGGCTGACCCATAACCGCCGAAATCCGAAAAACCCCTCCCCCTTGATGGCCGCGAGGGGAGGGGAATTGAGTTGTCGGACAGCCTTTGTGCGCGTATTTTTTATTCCATCTGCAAAGCCGGGTCCTGTGGGCCCGGATCTTTACTCAGGATTGAACGTTTTGAGATATTTAAGGAACTCGGAATCGGTGGACATGACAAGGGTACTGTCATCGTTCAGAGCCTCCCTGTAAACCCTGAGCGTCTGGACGAAGGAGTAAAATTCCGGGTCCTTGGAATAGGCATCCGCATATATCTGTGTGGCCTCGGCATCGCCCTTTCCTTTGGTCTCCTGGGCCGTTCGATAGGCTTGAGACGTGATCCGCTTCAGATCCCTCTCCTGGTTACCTTCGATTTTCCGTGCCTCCCCCTGGCCTTCGGATCTGAACTTTTCGGCAATTTGCCTTCTCTCGGCAATCATCCTCGCGTAGACCGATTGGCGCACCTCTTCTACATAATTGATTCGTTTGAGCTTGACGTCAATCAGTTGAATGCCGAATTCGGCAAGTTTAGGCTGGGCCTGTTCAAGGATGCCGCGGGTGATTTTTTCGCGGCCGGTGGTGATGTCTTGCAACACCCGCTCGTCCTGCACGCTTCCGATACCCACCTCATAAGTATCCAGCTTTCGATTGCTTCTCCTGACCGTTTCGATCAACGGATACGAGGTGATGAAGTTGCGGACGGAGGCATCGATAATATCGTCCAGGCGGGCCAGGGCGCCGATGGTGTTGGTCACCGTCTGAAAAAACTTGAGGGGATCGACGATTTTCCATCGGGCAAAGGTATCGACCCAGATAAAGGTCTTGTCCAGCGTGGGGACCTGCCCGGGGTCTCCGTCCCATGACAGCAGGTTCTTGGGGAAGTAATTGGCCTGCTGGATGATGGGGATCTTGAAAAACAGGCCGGGACTGGTTTTGGGATCTCCAACGGCCCTTCCGAACTGGGTGACGACCACCTGTTCCGTCTCATCGACTATATAGGCGCCCGTATAGAGGATAATGCCCAGTATTACCACCAACACAATCAGTGCTTTGGTTTTCATTATTTGCCTCCCCCTGCCGTCCCCAGGTTGAGTAACGGGAGAAGATTCTTCTGTTCCGAATCCACGATGTATTTTTTCCCCAGTTTCGGGAAGATATCGTGCATGGTCTCCAGGTAGAGGCGTCTTCGGGTGACGTCCGTCGCTTTACTGTATTCTTCAAACAGATCAAGAAACCTTGCCGCGTCCCCCTTGGCGCGATTGACCCTGCCGAGGGCATAGCCTTCGGCCGCCTTGATGGTCTTTTCCGCCTGCCCCCTGGCTGCAGGGATGATTTTATTGTATTGTTCCCTGGCCTGATAGATGACCTTTTCTTTTTCCTGGGTGGCCTGATTTACCTCGTTGAAGGACGGCTGCACCGGCTCGGGGACATTGGTCCGTTTCATCTCGATGGTGCTGACCCTGATGCCCGTTTCCGCTTCATCCAGTTCCTTCTGCAGCGCCTCTTTCGCGGCGGAGGCAATTTCCTCACGCTTGCTGATGACTTCATTGATGCTTCTGTCCCCCACCACAAGGCGCATGGACGATTCGGACAGGTCCCTCAGGGTTGACCTTACGTTATGGACCTTGAAGAGGAATTTAAACGGGTCGTTGATCCGATACTGGACGATCCAGGGAACCACGGCCACGTTCAGGTCTCCGGTCAGCATCAACGCTTCGCTCCGATACGCGGAGCTGCTGGCGTAACGCGTCCGGACGCCGGCCTCCAGGGTCCTGAACCCGAACTCCTCCTTGAACACGAATCTGACCTTGACCTTGCGTACGGTTTCAATGCCCCGCGGCAGCTTGAAATTGAGGCCCGGCGATGTGGTCCTGGTAAATTTACCGAATCGCTGAACCACGCCCACCTCATCGACCGCCACCGTGTAAAGACAGCTGGCGCCGATAAAAAACAAGGCCACCAGGGCCACGACGATCCATGCGCCTCCCGGGAACTTGCCCTTTAACCCCTTGATTCTTTCAAGGATTTCATCCATCCCGGGGGGGGCGCCGGAACCACCGCCCGAGGGCCCTTTCTTCTGCTGTTGCAGCTTATCCCAATCCCACGCCATAGTTTAATTCTCCATAGTTTTATGATAAAAAACAGTATAATTTTACAAATACCGTCAAAAGGGTGCCGGGTCAAGAAATATCGTGATATTCTTGACATTGCATCGCCGCATTTCTAAGGTGCTGCCATGGGGCGAAAACAGGACAATCTGACGCCGCTCAAGGACGTGATCTCATGTCTTTTTCAGGAAGGCAACCTTCCTTTCAACCCGGATGATGCCAGGATCTGGGAAGTCTGGGAAGATGCGGTCGGCGAAGCCATTGCCGGACATGCCCGTCCGGCATGGATCAAGCAGGGCAATTTGCGGGTTGAAGTCGTGGAACCCATCTGGCTTCAGGAACTCGCTTACATGGAAGAAGACATCCGAGCTAAGGTCAATCTCAAGATGGGCCGGTGCGCGGTGGAGAAAATCGAGTTCAAGCTTGGCAGCGGGGAGAAATAGAAGACGGATTGCGCGTTGCAGGTTGCGAGTTACGGGTTAAAAAGAGACATTGAAAATTGAAGATTGAACATTGAAAATTGGAAGAAACTTCTGATTTCCGGCGTTTTCCCGGCGGTCGTTTGTCATTTTCCTTATCTATCCTTATTAATCCAGCAAGTCCGCAGGCGGACGAGCGGGCGATTAAACAGATAATTCCGAAACACGCAAAAATATTTGAACCGCCCGTTCCCCCCCTCAGCGGCCCC
>JAFDKD010000037.1 GCA_019307165.1 Deltaproteobacteria bacterium
CAGTCCCTTTACTGGTTTTATTTGGAGGGGAAGACGATGTTGCGCCGCCTGCTAAATGTAAAGAATTGTTTGTCGGAGAAGTATCGAAGCACATCAAGGTTGAGGAGTATCCCGATGCACACCATGCGTTCGATAGCTATACCCTGCCGCCCAAAACAACGTATCGGTTCGGAACGTTAGGTTACAATAAACAGGCGGCGGAAAAGGCCTGGTCGGCGGTAATGAAATTTCTTGTACGGTGATATTTGCCCCTCGCAACAAGGACAAATTTTCACGTCGCACCCTAATTTGACACAAAAACACATCTGGATTATACTCCGCCCCATTAACAGTAAGACACCCACCTTTATTTTCTAAAATTGACCCACCCTGAAAACTGGAAAGCGGCACTCAATCAATCTGTCATCCTGTTTGGGAACCGGGTGCCGATATGAATTGCCAGTTACACATTTAACTTGTCACCCCCGGCCAGACTCCATCCCCATCTTGCATAGGAATAAAATTAAGAAAATCGGTGGCGTTTAACGTCAATTCACGCTTTTTAATTGGATTTCGAAGTATCATAGACAATGCTTGACAGCTTTTTCTCCAATACATCTATTTCAAACGGCTTCAACATGTACCCGTTGAATCCCAGGGATATCGCGCGTTCTTTTGTTAAATCAAAATCGCTGGCTGTAACAGCAAGAATAGGTATCGGTTTTTTAGAGTTCTCTTCAATTCGTCGGATTTCAGCAGCTAGCGCATATCCATCCATCTCGGGCATCTCAAGATCTGTTAAAATAATATCATAAGTTTTTTCCTGATACTTGATCAACGCTTCTTTACCATTTATGGCAGTATCAACTTGGTATCCCAGGGACAGCAGCTGGCTTTGCATGATTTCCAAATTAATCTCGTTGTCTTCAACCAACAAAATATTTTCGATGCGTTTGCAGTCTTTCGCTTCAATCGGTTTTCCACCTTCAAGCATCTGCCGCTCCTCCTCGAAATCTGCAAAAGTCAATGCAATGTTACGGAAAGTACTCTCCAATGCAATAAAAGCATCAACGATATCAGGATCGAAATGGGTTTCCTTTCCTTCCATAATGATTTCGACTGCTTTTTCATGAGGAAACGGCGGCTTATAAACACGCTTGCTGATCAATGCGTCATATACATCCGCCAGAGCCATCAAACGGCCGGAGATTGGTATCTCATCTCCCTTCAACCCTTCCGGATATCCCGATCCGTCCCACTTTTCCTGGTGCGTAGAGGCAATTTCTCTGGCAAAACGCAAAAAGGAGCTTTTTCCTAATTTTTGTTCAGTAATATATATCGCATCATGACCAAACTTTGTGTGCTTTTTCATTATTTCAAATTCTTCATCAGTCAACTTACCCGGTTTCATCAGGATATGATCCTGCACGCCTACTTTTCCAATATCATGAAGCGGAGCCGATATGTATAACAACTCGATAGTTTCATCATTCAATTCATTACGAAATCTTGGATGGTCCTTCAGATGTTTGGCCAATGCTTTTACATAGTTTTGAGTTCTTTTGATATGTCCCCCTGTTTCCGGATCCCGATATTCTGCCAGAGTTGCCAGGCTTTCAATCATAACGGCCTGGGTCAACATCACTTCCCGAGTGCGTTCCCTCACCAATTTTTCCAGATTGTCCCGATAACCTTTTAACTCCAGATGATTTCGGACACGAGCTTTGACAAGTTCTGGATTAATAGGCTTGGTAATATAATCAACCGCGCCTAATGCAAGCCCTTTGGCTTCATCCTCTTCTTCGCTAAGGGCAGTTATAAAAACGACCGGTATGTCGCTGGTTTTCTCATTGTCTTTAAGTCTTTTACAAACCTCATGGCCATCCATTCCGGGCATCATAATATCCAAAAGGATTATATCGGGTAACGGGACCATTTCGGCCATCTTCAACGCTTTTTCACCGTTAACCGCTGCGACAATCTTATAATCATCCTTTAATGCCTCCATAAGTATCTGGATATTTTCTGGATTATCATCTATGATGAGGATCTTCTGTTTGTTGATATTGTCAACCATTATGCATCCTCCCCCAATGAAATATCCAAGATCTGTGCAATACTTTTAAGGCATTTCCCACGGTCAGATAAATAACCGTGTCCTCAGGGCCACGGGCGATATCGATCCCCGCCCTCAATCCCAGGCGGCGCGCCAGAAAATATCGGACCCCTGCGTCCCCTGAAAAACTTCGCCGAGTAAGTCTATCAGGGCGGTTGAACTATTTTTCCAGCAGCGTCTCTACACCGGTCCAGTCGGGGGGGACCCCGTTGACCATATAATTGGCGCAACGTTTGAGGTAGATTCGCGCGGCCAAGTCCTTAGGGCTTTTCTCCAACACCTGGTTGAAATGGACACTGGCCTCAGAGAACTTCCTGCCATAGTAGAGCTGAAGACCGCTCTCAAAACCGGGCTTGGTTTGCTCTTTCAGCCCGGCAATTCCTTCAGGATCTCCCTCAAACACCTCATAAACAGTAACAGCGTCCTCTCTGCCCTTGACTCGCACTTTATCGATAAAACGATGCCCGTATCGGTTCGGTTCTTTCATCGCGAGAAAGGTCTCGTCGCTCAGGCTGACATAGGAGCCGTACATCTTGTTCAAGCCCTCGATACGCGCAGCAAGGTTTACCGCGTCCGCCACCACGGCCCCTTGCATGCGATCTTCACTCCCAATGATGCCCAGCATGAGATCGGCGAGATGGAGCCCAACGCCGATGCCTATGGGGTCGAACCCATCCCGGGCGCGTTCTCTGTTGTACTCAGCCACAGCCCGCTGCATTCCCACGGCTGCCTTCACCGCATCATCCGGTGCCCCGGGAAAAAGCGCCATCACGCCATCCCCGTAGTACTGGTCTATGAACCCATTGCAGTCCTTGATGACAGGGCCCACTCGTCTCAGATAAGCATTGATGAAACTGAAGGCCTCTGTCGGGGTCATCTTTTCCAGCAGTGTGGTCCATCCCCGAATATCCGCGAACATAACGGTCATCTTCTGACTCACCTGGTCACCCAGATGGATTTCGAGAATGCTCTTCTTTTGCAGCAAATGAATGAACTCCCTGGGAACAAAACGCTCGTAAACGCGATTCAGTGTCGCCAACTCCGCTGTCCGTTCTCTCACCCTCTCTTCCAGATGTTCACTGTAGGCCTGGAGTTCCTCGTTCTTCTCCGCCAAATCCCGTTTTAAATGATTCATGGTGAGGTGGGTATTGACTCTCACGTGAACTTCTTCCGGCTGAAAAGGTTTCGAAATGTAGTCCACGGCCCCTGTCACGAACCCCTTTACCTTGTTGGCCGTATCATCAAGGGCGGAAAGAAATATGACCGGAATATCCCGCGTTTCCGGATCAGCCTTCAGTCGACTGCATACTTCGAACCCGTCCATGCCGGGCATCATGATATCCAGGAGAATGAGATCCGGCGGCGGTTCCGACTGTGCCATTTTGAGAGCCTTTTCTCCATTGATGGCAGCCACGATGGCATATTGATCCTTCAGCGTCCCCATGAGCACCTGGATATTTTCCGGCGTGTCGTCCACAATCAGAATTTTGCTCTTTTTTCCATCCTCAACCATGTCTGTCTCTCTTCCTTCCTAAAGGTCCAGCGTACTGGCTATGGTCTCCACGCTTTTCAGGGCACTGTCCGTGTCAAACCCTTCAACGTGTTTTTCCAGCTGTTTGAATTCCTCGGAAACCGATGAATTCACAAGGTGTAGTTTCAACACCTCAAGGCGGTTCATCGCTTCGGTCAGATCGCTCTCCAGAAGTTGCGTCATTTCCCGGAGCAGCGGTTTCACCGCTTCTTTATCGATCCGTACCTCCGCCGCGGGCGTCTCGGTCCCTTTTTGAGCGGCCAGTCTTTCTTGAAAAACCTTTATCCCGTCCATAACCACCTTCAACTGATGGTCGAACGCTGCCATGGACTGATCCAGGCTCCCTTTTCCTTCTTTAATCGCCTTTTCCAAATCGGCCGCGGCACGGTGCAGGCTCTCTCCGCCCAGGTTTCCGGAGACCCCCCTTACCGTATGAGCAAGTCGCGCTGCGGTGTCCGTGTCTCCCGCTTTGAGAGCCGCTTTGATCTGCGCGGAGGCCTCTTCCTGGCTGTCCCTGAACTTGCACAGGAGCTTTGCATAGAGCTGCTTGTTCCCGCCTACCCTGCCAAGACCGGAGTCTATGGATATTTCGGGTAACTCGGATGGGAGAATGTCGTCCGCCTCGCCTTTCCCGATCAACGATTCACTCACGCCTTCAGACACTTCCCGATTACCCGGCTTAATCCATTTGACCATCGTGGAGAAAAGTTCATCCGGATCGATGGGCTTAGTCAGATGATCGTTCATGCCGGCTCCCAGGCTTTTCTCACGGTCACCCGCCATGGCGTGGGCGGTCATGGCGATGATCGGTAAATCCTTGACCTCCTCCATTTGGCGAATTTCCCTGGTCGCCTCAAATCCACTCACGACGGGCATTTGTATGTCCATGAGCACCACCTCAAAGTTCCCCGACCCGACCATTTCCACGGCCTCTTTCCCGTTGTTGGCAATGCTCACCACCAGACCCGCCTGCTCCAGAATTTCCTTTGCCACCTGCTGATTGATTTCATTGTCTTCCGCCAGCAACACCCGCGCCCCGCGAATCCTTCGCAGCTTTGTGTCATCACCGCCCTTCACCTGATCGACAGCCCTGCCCTCGGGCGCTTCCTTCCCAAAGGCGACCATGATCGCATCAAAAAGCACGGACTGGGCAATGGGCTTGAGAAGAAAACCGTCCACGCCCACCTTTTCGGATCTCTGCATGATTTCTTCACGTCCATAGGCCGTGGCAATGATAATCTTGGGTTTCAGCGAAAGGCTCGGTAGATTTTTGATCACCGAGGATGCCTTGATCCCGTCCATATCAGGCATCTTCCAGTCCATGACCACCAGAAGATAGGGACAGGCCTCGGCTTCTTTCTCCAACTCCGCTATCCCCTCCTTGGCGGAAGCCGCCAGGGTTACTTCAAAACTCATGCTTTCGAGCTGAGATTGCAGGATCTCCCTCGATGACGCATTGTCGTCCACCACCAGGACACGCATCCCCCGCAGGTCCACTGACGGCTCCAGATGTCTCCTTGCTGCGCTCCTCGACAGGCCGAATGTGGCCGTGAATATGAACTCGCTCCCCTTCCCGGGCTCGCTTTCAACCCAGATTTCTCCGTTCATCATGTTGACCAGACGCTTGGAGATCGTCAGCCCGAGACCGGTCCCTCCGTATTTTCTCGTGGTGGACGTATCTGCCTGGCTAAAGGCCTGAAACAATTTCCCCTTCTGCTCCTCAGTCATGCCGACCCCGGTGTCGCGAACAGAAAACCGGAGTGTTACCGAGTTCTCATCTTTCATCACCGCTCTGGTGGAAATGACGATCTCACCCTCTTCTGTGAATTTCACTGCATTGTTGCACAGGTTGATCAGGACCTGCCCCAGCCTCAGGGGGTCGCCCATCAATGCCATGGGCACATCAGGAGCCGTATCCATAAGAAACTCCAGTTTTTTTTCATGGACCTTCACGCCCACCACCGTTGATACGTTGTCAAAGACTTCGTCCAGGCTGAAATCCACGGATTCCATCTGCATCTTCCCCGCTTCGATCTTGGAGAAATCCAGGATGTCGTTGATGATCCCGAGAAGAGAATGGGCGGAGCGCTGGATCTTTCTCACGTAGTCGGCCTGTTTGGGCGTCAATTCCGTCTGAAGCGCCAGGTGGGCCATGCCGATCACGGCGTTCATGGGTGTTCTGATCTCGTGGCTCATGTTGGCCAGAAAATCACTCTTCGCCTTGGTGGCTTCTTCGGCAGTTTCCTTGGCGGTTATGATTTCCTGTTCCATGCGCTTGCGCTCGGTGATATCCCGCAGCGACTCAATGGCGCCGGCCACCTGACCGGTGGCGTCGTGTACCAGGCTGGCGGTTCCTGCCAGGTACCGGCCTCCATCGCCCAGATTCGGGTGATGCGATTCGGAAACCAGTTTTTTGCCGACTCTTTTTATCGACAGGTATTTTTTCTCATCTTCGGGAATCCATTTTCGAACCAGATCGATTAAGATGGGTCGTCTTTCGCCGTAAAACGGCAGGGCATATTCATAATTGCCCTTGCCCACCATGTCCGCAGCAGCAATGCCGGTGAGATTTTCCATGGCCTGATTCCAGGTGACCACATAGCCTTCGTTGTCAATTACCCAGGTGGGATCCGGCAAGAAATCGATTATTTGTCCCAGACGCTGTTCAGAATTCTTAACTATCTCCTCAGCCCTTTTCTGCTCGGTGATGTCCTGTTTGACCGCAACAAAATGCGTAATTTCGCCTTCGTCATTTTTGATAGCTGAAATAGAAGCACTTTCCCAAAATTCTTCACCGGTTTTCTTTCGATTGAGAAATTCACCCCGCCAGGTTTTTCCGGAAAGAATGGTATCCCAGAGATCTTTGTAAAATGAATTGGGAATATTT
This sequence comes from Deltaproteobacteria bacterium, assembly GCA_019307165.1. GTDB lineage: Bacteria > Desulfobacterota > DSM-4660 > Desulfatiglandales > Desulfatiglandaceae > JAFDKD01. The sequence goes on from JAFDKD010000037.1 coordinate 6,514, forward strand.
CCTGATTTCAATACTCGCGGATTCTGTCCGATGGCCTCTTTTGCGGAATAGCCGGTGACGTCGCTGAACGTTGGATTGACGTATTCAATGGTACCATTCTTATCGGTAACTACCACCGAAGCGGGGCTGTTTTCGGTTGCCCGCGAAAGCTTGCGCAGCTCGACGGTGCGGGCATCCACCTCCTCCTTGAGCAGAACGCCTTGGCGCTCTGACGCCCTTAGGCGCAAGCGCACCAGCCCGTAGAAGAGTAGTCCGCCACTCAGCGCATACAGCATCCAGGCCCACCACCTCAACCAGGGAGGCGACTGGACGATGACCGCCAGTCGAACCTCCTGCTCGGGTACATTCCAGACCCCGTCGTTATTGGTACCGTTGATCCGCAGGGTGTAGGTCCCTCCCTGCAGCCCGGCGTAACGCCCCGTGCGCTGTTTACCTGCCTTTACCCAATCCCGATCAAGCCCCTCGAGCTTGTAGCGGTAGCGGTTCTTGCCGGCGATCGTGTAGCTGAGTGCGACGTACTCGAACTCGAAGAAGTTTTCCCGCCAGCCCAGACTAATTTCACGCAGATACTCGAAAGCAGTCGATGGTTTGATAGCTTCGCCACCCTGCTTGATGGCGGTAAGAAAGATTTGCGGCGGGTCCGTGTTCTCCTGCAGATTTTTCGGGTCGAAACGATTGAGTCCGTTGAATCCCCCGAACCACAGCTGCCCATCGCGTGTCTTGCCGCGCGCGGTGGGAAAAAAATCGTGACTGTGCAGACCGTCTTCGGTGGTGTAGACTTTGACGACCTGCTCTAGCTCGATGTTAAACACTACCAGTCCGATATTGGTCCCCATCCACAAGCGACCGCTGTTGTCCTCCAGCATATTGTGGACAATCTTGGCTTCGAACCCAACGCTCTTGTCGAATCGTTTGAACTTTCCAGTCTGTTTATCGAATTTATTGAGGCCCTTGTCGGTGCTGACCCAAAGATTACCCCTGGAATCTTCCATGACATCGTATACGGTGTTGGAACTGATGCTTTGCCGGTCTTCAGAGTCGTGTTGGTGGTGAGTAAAGGTTTTCTGACGGCGGTTAAACTTTTCCAACCCACCACCCCAGGTGGCGATCCAGAAGATGTCTGAGTCGTCGCGATCGCGAATGAAGCGCACCGCGGTCACGGCCGCGAAACTGTTCGGATCCTGGGGATCGTGGCGGTAGACCTCACGTTCCCTGGTGCGCAGATTAAAGCGGTTCAGACTCTGTTCCCAGCCCACGGCCCAGATGACATCGGGATCCTCGTTGTCTTCGATCATGGTGTAGAACCAGGTATCATCTGTGATCTTCTCCGTCACCTCTCCCTTGAAGGGATCGAAATACACCATGCCCGCGGCGGTTGAGACGATGAACTCGCCGCGGTGGGTCTCGAAGAAACCCGCGGGATAGCCATGAGGCAGGCTGGTAGGGTCTTTGGAATCGGGCGTGTGATGGGTGAAGTCGTCGGTGTCGGGGTTATAACGATCCAGGCCCGAGCCGAAGTGGCCCACCCAGACATTGCCGTGGCGGTCCTGATAGACGGGTACGGCTGCATCACTGGCCAGGCTGCGATCGTCAAGCGGGTTGTGACGGTAGAGGGTGAATTGCTGAGCGCGGGGGTCTGCCTTATCCACCTTGCCGTTGTTATGCATGATCCATAGCGCACCGTCGCGATCCTCAAATACCCCGTGCACCGTGTCCGTGGAGAGGCTGCACGGGTCGCCCGGTTTTTTCCGGTACTGGCGGTGTTTGCCCGTACGTGGATCGAACAGCACCAGGCCAACGGCGGAAGAGTCGCTGATCAGGGCGATCTCCCCGCTGTTCAACAGCGCCAAATCCCAGATGCTCATTTGGGGCAAGCTGTCGGAATCGTCCGGGTCGTGTTTGAAATGGTTGAACCGCCCGCTGTCGGGGTCGCGGCGAACCAGGCCGTCTTCGCGGGTAGCGAACCAGAGGTATCCGTCCCGGTCCTGGACAATGGACTGGATAGCGTTGTCAGGCAAGCTTTCGGGATCGTTTGAATCATGGATGAATCGGGTGAATCGCTCGGTCCCCGGGTCGAAGCGATTAACACCACGGTTTTTGGTCGCCACCCAGATGAAACCGTCTTTGTCCTCGAACAGGCCGAATATGTCGTTGTCGGACAACGAATGGGGATCGACGGGATTGTGTTGATGATTGTTGAATCGGTCTGTTTCCGGATTGTAACGAGACAGGCCGGACTGCGTGCCAAACCACAGATATCCTTGGCGATCCTGAATGATAGTGCGCGAGGAAAGGTTGAATACGTTGCCCACCAGGCTTGATTCCGGTCGGGTCGGGTCCTTAAGAAACCTGGTAATGGTATTTGTAGATTTGTCGTAACGGTTGAGACCGTGATTGGTGCCCGCCCAGATATGGCCGTCCCGGTCTTCGAACAATTGAGTGACGAAGTCATTGGAAATGCCCTCCGGCCCCTCACGGATTATCCATTTACTGGAACCGTCGAAGCGCAACATGCCATTGTAGAACGAGCTGAACCAGAGGAAACCGTCGCGATCTTGAATGATGGCAAAGCCTGGCTCGCCACCGATGTCGAATACATACTCAAATTTCATCGGCGTTGCCGATGTTTTCGCTAAAGACACAACCGGCAGCCATATGAGCAGGACCGGCAGTGCCAGGCCAAGGAAGTGCCGGTATCGGCTGAGACCGCACGCAATCGCTATGAGTTCTTTCTTGTGAAAATGACGTGTCATGATGAAGTATAATGTTTTCATATTTTTCTTCCGTCTAATTCCACCTATTTCTATTATATCCACAATTATGAATTTCGATCTCCTGCAGCCGCTCCCGGAGTTGAGTCTCCATTCGTTTGCGTTCGGTAATGTCAAGCGACACGCCCATCAAACGTTCCGGCTCTCCGGCTGGTATAAGATTCCCTTTCCCGCGAGCGACTATCCACCGGATGTTTCCGTCCGGCGACCGAATATCAAGCAAAATCAAGGGGGATCTTCCTGGCTGAACATCAGTGCCGTTTGGCTATCCAGTGCGCACCTGACCTTATACCCCCCCTGAGCCAGGAGGGCCTCCATGGTCAGCCTTGCTGACAGGTCGCCATCTACAAAAAGCAGTTTGCCCTTTGCTCTGCCGGGTTGGATATTATCCATACGGGCTTTCCTTTAGTACTCTCTCGGTTACCGATGAAAGTCTATCATAATACAAATCACCGGACTCCGGGGGTATTGATTAAAACGGATTGATACCGTGTTTCTTAGGTGGCAGGTGCGGATCTTTTGTTCTCAATAGTTTTAGCGCCCGGATCAGGGTCGGCCGGGTCTCCCGCGGGTCGATGACATCGTCGAACCCGTAGTTTCGGGCCGTGGGAATGGCGCGCATCTTGGCCCGAAGTTCCTCTACCAGTTGCTCTCTAAGTCCTTCGGGGTCTTCCGCCTCGGCAATGCGACGGCGGTGCATAATTTCCACCGCACCGCCCAGACCCATTCCACCCATTTCCGCCGTCGGCCATCCAAGAAGCAGATTGGGCCGGAATCCGCGAGAGCCCATGACATACCCGCCCATGCCGAAGGACTTGCGGATGACGATGCTGATGACAGGCACGGAGCAGTGCCCCAAGGCAAACAGGGTCTTCATGCTGCGCCGCACCAGGCCGGTTTTTTCATGCTCCGGCCCGACCATAAACCCGGGCACATCGGCCAGAAGTATGAGCGGCAGGTTGAAGGCGTCGCACATCTCGACGAAATGGGCCATCTTTTCGGAAGCCGGGGTATCAATGACCCCGGCCATGTACAAGGGTTGATTGGCTACAATCCCCACCGGACGCCCGTCCAATCTGGCGAGACAGGTAATGATATTCCTGGCCCAGTTGGGCTTAATGTCGAAAAGGCGGCCGTGATCGACGAAAGCCCGGATAACACGGTACATGTCGTATCCGCGGTTATGTTCGATGGGCACCAGGTTGAGGAGCATTTCTTCGCGACGATCAACAGGATCATCACCGGGCACTGTCGGCGGTTGTCTGCCGGCATTCATGGGAAAAAAGGAAAGAAACTCCTTGATCTGGGCAATGGCCTCTTCATCGCTCCGGGCCGTTTGGTCGGCCACGCCGCTGATAGGGTCGTGGATTTGGGCGCCGCCCAGTTCGAGGGGGGTGATATCCAGAGCCAAGGAGGCACGGACCAGGTGGGTTCCGCCCACCCCGATGGAGGCGGTCTTCTCGTTCATGGTCACAAAATCGCACAGTCCGGCGATATTTGCGTGTCCTGCGTAACAAGGCCCAAGTGCCGCGGCGACCATGGGCACCCAGCCGGACAGTCTGACCTGGTCGTACCACATCTCAATAAAGAAATACCCGTAGGCGTCGAGGTCATGGGCCCGAGACCCGCCGCCGTCAAGCAAGTATACGATGGGTATGGACTGCTCGGCGGCGATTTTGTGGATATGATCGGTCTTGGCATGGTTGATCAAGCCCTGTGATCCGCCCAACACGGTAAAGTCATAATTAATGACGGCCACCGGACGACCGTCCACTTGGCCCGCGCCTATGATGACCCCGTCGGCGGGGGTTTCCTTTTCCGGGATGTTCGGGGCCCTGGTCAGTTGGCCGTATTCGAAAAAAGTCCCCCGGTCGAAAAGCAAATCGTTGCGTTCCCGGGCGGTCAGCTTGCCCAGTGCCCTTTGTTTTTCCAGGGCATGGGGCCGGGCCGCGTCCAGGGTTGATTCCCGGAGCTTTTTGAGTTCCTCTGTATTTCGCTTCATATCGGACATGGCGTTCCCATTCATTTCGAATTATTACGATGTAAAAATCTTAGTTCCTCAAGATTTAATCCCGGCGAAAGATCCTTCATATCATACCGGGACGATCCCATGCTTCTTGGGAGGCATGTAATCGTTCCGCTCCAATCCCATGGTCTCAAGGATCTGGATCAGCAGCGGCCGGGTGTCGCGGGGGTCGATGATATCGTCCACGCCAAAGCCCGAGGCCCCGGCAAGGGCGCTGATTCGTTCGCGGAAGTGAGCCAGAATCTCTCGGCGCTTCTGCTCCGGGTCCGGCGCGGCCATGATTTCCCTGCGGTAAACGATGTTGACCGCGCCTTCGATACCCATGGCGCAGAATTCGGCCGTGGGCCAACCCACGGAATAGTCCGCATTGAAACTCCGCCCGCCGCACATGGCGAAATATCCCAATCCGTAGGCCTTGCGGATGACGATCGCGACTTTGGTGACGGAGGACATGCCCAGTTCATAGAGGAGTTTTCCGCTGTGTCGCACAAGTCCCTGTCTCTCGGAAGCCGGCCCGGGCAAAAACCCGGGCGTGTCCACCATAAAAATCAGGGGCAGGTGAAAGGCATCGCACAGGCTGATAAAACGGGCGGCTTTATCAACGGCCTTGGTGTCGATCACCCCGGCCATGTGTAAGGGTTGATTGCCCACAAATCCGACCGGAACACCGTCCAGCCGGGCGAGGATGGTCAGGATATTGCGTGCGAATTTGGGTTTGAGTTCGAAGGTGCTGCCCTGATCGGCGATGCATTCGATGATGCGCAGCATGTCATAGGGCTCTTTGCCCGGCGTTGGTGGGGAGATAGGACAGGAATCGCCTGATGGCATCAAAACACGCATCCTCGGATTCGCATTCCAAATCAGCCATGCCGGTCACTTTGCAGTGGAACCTGGAGCCCCCCAGTTCCTCCTTGGTGATCTCCTGCCCAATGGCGCCCTTGACGATTTCCGGCCCGGCAATGCCCATGGTGCTGATGCCCTTGACCATGGAAATGAAGTCGCATTGGGCCGCGAAGTTGGAGGCCGCCGCGAAACCCGGCCCCATCATGGCTGAAACCATGGGAGCCCATCCTGACATCCGGGCCTGCAGATGGAAAAAATCACGCGTTCCGCCGCTGGCAAAGTGCCGGCCGTCCAGTCCCTCCTGGATCCGATGACCGCCGCCGTCGCCTATACTGACGGTGGGGATGCCGTGTTTCAGGGCCAGGTCTTGAAGCCGGTATGTCTTTTCCATGCCCACCGTGCCGTAGGAACCGCCCAGGACCGTATAGTCCGTGCAGGAAACGGCGGCCGGTCGGCCTTCGATCTTGGCGATGCCCGTGATGACGCCGTCGGCCGGGGCGCCCAGACCGCGCATGGCTTCGGTTTCGGCCTCCGGCGGGGTGGCAAGCATGCCATATTCTACAAACGACCCCGGATCGCAAAGCCGTTCGATCCGCTCACGGGCCGTCAATTTACCTATGCCGTGCTGCTTTTTCACGGCCTCGGGCCGGCCCGCATCCGTGAGCTTGAACTTCGCTTCCTCGATTTTCTTGAACATTTTACGCCTCTTTTCGAACCTTGCATCAGTTACGTCAGCCTTGTATTAATGGTCGATCCTAGTTCCTCCATTCAGGCCCTTCACGCGGGGTTATTCTCCTCAGATGTGACGGCCGCCAATTTATCTCCGCTCATTTCCACTGCCCGACCCCGAGAGAACAACATAGTACCTGGATCTCTCAGGATTCAAGTAGTAACATATCACAAACGCAGCCAAATTTGTGATAAGAGGATAATTCATTTCACGATCTCGGTTATAACCCAAGATCTTTTATTGACCCTAATTCATATTCCGCCGTCCACACGCTATCGCAAAAGAAGCCCTATCCAGGGCAGTGTGAAACTTGGGGTTGGAAATAACCTTGATCGCTGCTATGGTTTTGGAACCGCTTCAGGGTTTGGGGTGAGCCGACGTCGATGAAGAACGCTTGCCTGAATGGCTCAAACAACGTGGCTTAGATCTGAAAGAGCAGGTAGCGTGCGATGACCAACGCCCGTATTCAGAAGGATTTGTTCGATCCGCTTCCAATCGGATCATTGGAAATAAAGAACCGTATCGCCTTCGCACCCACGGGAATGGGGGCGGCCGGACCCGAGGGGTCCGTGTCGGATCAGACCATATGCCATTACACCGCGCGGGCCAAGGGCGGGGCCGGTTTGATCATCGTCGAACACAGCATTTGCACGCGAAGACACTGGAAAGCCGCAATGCCCATTTTGAGCTTTCACTCTTCCGATTCCCTGCCCATGATGAAGGACCTGGCCGACGCCATCCATCACTACGGGGCCAAGGCCGTTGTTCAACTCGGCTTGGGGCTCGGCCGGCAGACCACCCCCAAGGCCACCGGGACCCAGTTGGTCGCCCCCTCACCCATTCCTTTTTCCGTTCCCCAGGGCAGCGCACCCAAAGGCCTGCGCCATTATGAAGGCCAACAGGGGGCCACGCCCCGTGAACTGGAGACCGATGAAATAATCGAGATGGAGCACGAATTCGTGGCCGCGGCTTCAAGGATGTTTAAAAAGCGCCTCACCCTGCCTTTGAATCTTATCGAAAAAACCAGGGGAAAAGTCGGCTCGAAATTCGTTCTGGGATTCAGGATCAGCGGGGACGAACACGTCCGGGGCGGCCTGACCCTCGAGGACACCCTGGTCCTGCTACCCAGGCTGGTTGATGCCGGTTTGGACTACATCCATCTGTCATCGGGCAGGCAGGAGGCCCTGAGTCATCTTTTTCCAAAAGAGGAGGGGCAGATGCTGCCCGAGGCAGAGGCGATCAAAAATGCAGTGGACGTTCCGGTCATCTGCCCCAATATTCACAGCCCGGCCCTGGCCCGCCGGATCATCGAAGAGGGCCGGGTGGACGTCGTTTCCCTGTCCAGGAGTCTGCTTGCCGATCCGGACTGGCCCCTAAAAACGAAAGAGGGGAAAACGGACGACATTCGACGTTGCATCTTTTGCTACACCTGCCTCAACGCCTTGTTCGGAGGCCTGGGGACGCGATGCGCTATCAATCCTGACGTGGGGCGGGAACGCTTTCTGGCCCACTGTCAGCCCTTTGAGTGAGCCTCCTCCCGCAGAGCCCCGCTTCGCGGGTCCCCGCCTAAATTTCGGCGGCGGGATCTCCGCTCCGCTCCGACAGGCGTCCAGCATCAGGATGCCCGCCTCAGGCGGACTCGATTTCAACCTATGAATCTAGCTGAAGTTGCTTACAACCGAAGTCGTTTTTTTTTAA
>JAFDKD010000376.1 GCA_019307165.1 Deltaproteobacteria bacterium
CAACGAACGATATGATCCGGACGAGTGGATGTTCCCTGGTAGTCAATATTTGGATGGAACAGTCGAAGGCGCAATGAAAGCTGGACTTGAGGCATATCCGGTATAACATCCCAATAGCCCGCATCAATGACCACCACCTGACGCTGGAGGAGAAACAAAAGGCAAGGCAAAAAGAAGGAAATTTTTTTACACGTTAACATTTGAGGTGTTAGTGTGCAAAATCAAAGTTATCGAGAGGCTTGCGCCTTATAGATCGCTTCGTATGCTGGGGTGAAAGCGCGCATTATACTTTGGGGCCGTGAAAACGCCCATGAAATTATTCCCTTTCTAAATCATAGACGCCCCCCTACCACTAAAAAGACAAGAAAATCATTAATTTACATTTTTAAAAGTATGCCCTGCCTGTAAGTAGTCGAATATCTGCAAGAGGCTTCTTTTAACTTGATTTCGGTCGTTTTTTGTTAACTGCCCAATTTTCCTAAGGATAAACCTGTTATCGAGCGTGAATAATTTCATTCTGACAACAGAGGGTGCAGTCAATCCTGATTGTTTCTTGTTTATAATTGTACAATCCAGTGGCCAGGGCTCGTTTTTCAGGCTTGTTATCATTGCTAAGACAGAGTGTTCAATTTCATCACCGATATTTTTATTTTGCGATAGAACTAGAGCGGGTCTTCTTTTGGATCTGGCAGCGTCTGTAAAAGGAAAGGGTACAACCACGACATCAAACGGTTTATAGATCATTGTATGCCTCGTCATCATTTTGTGATTCCCATTCGCTCAACGTTGGGACTAAGGCAAGACTGAATTCAATGTCAATAGGCGTTGCCTTTCTTATTTTTATTGAATTGTTATCGATTTCAAATGCGACTGAATCACCGGCCTTTAGCTTCAGTTTTTTTCTAACAACTTTAGGCACAGTCGCTTGATATTTCTTGGTAAGTTTGCTTATTGCTGTTTGCATGGTTTTCTCCTATACTCTACCTGATGTAATACGGTAATACTAGCATGACATGTAATAACAGGCAACCCGAAAAATTCAACGCAGGGGTGGGCAATGGGAAATAAGGTGGAAGGGAACATGAGCGGAGCATTCGAGTTATCCGAAAAGGCGGCCGTTGTCACGGGCGGAAGCAAGGGGCTGGGTCTTGCCATGGCCGCGTATGTAGCTGAGGCCGGTGCGGACGTCATGATTGTCAGCCGGCATTTGGGCGAGGGGGAGGCTGCGGCTGAGGCGGTAAGACGGCAAGGCCGGAAAGTGCTGGCCATATCCGCCGACATCCGCGAACCGGACCAGTGCGGCATGGTGGTGACAAAGGCGGTGGAGGCCTTTGGGAAACTGGACATTCTGGTGAACAATGCCGGCGTCAACATCCGAAAACCGCTCGTTGAATACACCGAGACCGAATGGGACACGGTGCTGGATACAAATTTGAAGGGGCTTTTTTTCTGCTCCCAGGCCGCGGCAAAGGTCATGATGACGCAAAATCGCGGAAGAATCATCAACATGTCATCAGCGGCTGCGCAGATTGGGGTCCCGCTGCTCGGGCCCTATTGCGCGTCAAAGGGCGGCGTCACCCAACTTACAAAAGTGTGCGCCCTGGAATGGGCCGGTCACGGCATCACGGTAAATGCCATCGGTCCCACCTATATCAAGACCCCCCTCACCGAGGAGTGGGTCAGTGACCCTGAGCGGTACGAGCAGATCATCCGCAGGAGCGCCGTCAAGCGGCTGGGCGAGACCTCCGATTTGCGGGGTGTGTTGCTTCTGCTGGCCTCCGATGCCTCCGATTACATAACCGGCCAGACCTTTTACGTAGACGGGGGATCCCTGGCCGGCTGGCCAATTGAGTGGTGAGGCGCACGCGGAAGGGATGCCCTTTAGATATCGGGGCATGAAAAATGGGCCGGGAAAAAGAGAATTAAAGGTAATGGAGGTTTTCAATTATGCGAATCCGTCTTCCCCAGATGCCATGGTACGGAAACACCACTCTGGATTTGGTTTTCCCTTCGGACTGGGATGTCGAATTCTGCCCCATGAAAGGCGGCAGCGACGCCCCCATGTCCGTACAGGAGATGGAACGGGCTGTTCATTCCCCCATCGCTTCACCCGGGATACGGGATCTGGCCCGGGGCAAAAAGCGGGCCGTCATCGTGTTTGACGACATGACGCGCCCTACCCGGACCTATGAATTGGCACCCATCGTCCTTCGGGAACTGGCCGAGGCGGGCCTCTCGAAAGACGACATCACCTTTGTCTGCGCCCTCGGCACGCACGGGGCGCTCACCATGGCAGATTTCAGAAAAAAGCTGGGGTCGGACATCATCGAACGCTATCGCGTGTTCAACCACAATATATATGAAAACTGCGTTGAGGTCGGCAAGACAGGACGGGGAACCCCGGTGGCCTTTAACCGTGAGGTAATGGAGGCCGATGTCAAGATAGGAATCGGGTGCGTTACGGCTCACGTTCAGGCCGGATTTTCCGGAGGCGGAAAGCTTTTCCTGCCCGGGGTGGCCCACATAGACACCGTTTCCCATTATCATCTGGAAGTGGAGCGGATGGGCAAGGAGACCACCGGAATGGGCCGCCACAAAGACAACATACTCCGCGAGGAGATCAATGAGGCGGCGAAAATGGCGGAAGTGGATTTTCTGATAAACGTCGTGGTCAACGGGAGCGGCGCCACCACCGGTCTGTATGCCGGCGAGTTGTTCGCTGCACACGACCAGGCCGTCGAGGCCGCCAAGAACCTCTACGCCACCGATCCCCGCCCCCGGGACAAGGCGATTGCCGTGGCCAACGCCTTTACCAAACCCAATGAGATGGCTATTGCCCTGTTGCTGGGCGCATCGTCACTGAAAGACATGACCGGCACCGTGGTTGTCATAGCCAATTCCCCGGAAGGCCAGGTGCCGCACTACCTGTTGGGGCGATTCGGGACCGGTTACGGCGGCAGGCAATACCCCGTGGGGCGGATACCGCCCGGCGTCAGGTTCATCCTCATGACCGCCTATCCAGACAGGACACTCGCAGACTGGTTCAGCAACCCGGACGATGCCCTCATTGTGCGAGATTGGGATGAAGTGATGAACATCATAGGGCCGGACTACCCCAAGGGGACCCGGGTGGCCGTTCTGCCCAATGCCACGATGCAGTACTTTGCCCAGTAATGGAATCGACTGTTAGAATGGTGTTAAATTAAGATAATTAAATACTAATAAGGATAATGTATTGTTAATTTGATATATTTTTCATCATGCGAATTATAGGTTGCGAAAAATGGCTTTTAGACGTACAGTTAAACGTGCCAATGGAGGTGCGTTAAATGAAGATTCCTGAAATCATCCCCGTGACTGACTTGCGGCAAGACGCCGCAGCTATCCTCAAAAAGCTACAGGGCGCGGTCGACCCCTTGGTTGTCACGCAACGTGGGCGAGCTATAGCCGTGCTCCAAAGCATTGACGCTTATGAGAAGTCTGAGAACGAGCGCGAGCTGTTGCGACTCTTGGCAAAAGGCGAGAAAGAAATCGCGGACGGGGAAGGGCACACTTTGGCGAGTGTCTTGAAAGAAGCGGACGCTCTTCTTGGGGACGACGATTCGTGAAGTTGAAATTCGGGAAGCCCCCTACCTGAAGGAACTCGTGCGCTATATTCAGCTCAAAACCATCCCTGCCGGTGGGTTCTTTGATCCGATCCACCGGCGCCCCGCATTTTCCCGTCCTATCCCATGGCGTTTGCCAGGTCCAGGGCCATCTTCTTTTTACCTTCAAGATCGGCGATGCGGTAAAGGGCCACATACTGGCTCTGGTTCGGGCCGGACCCCTGATATGTCCCGAGACCGTGAAGCCCGGCGACCCAGTTCTGGAGAAACCGCGCGATTCGCATTCTCTGATCCGCGGGAGCGGCGGCGCTGAGATATTTGGCCACATAATCCCTGACTTCGGGGTTTTCAAGTTCCTTTTCGCTGGGCATGGTGGCCGGAATGCCGCCTGCAATATCGCCGGCCAGGGCCATCACTTCCCAGAACCCATCATTAGTATTCAATTTGGCGATATTGCCCATGGCTTCATCGGGCATGAAAACGCCTGAGCCCTCGGGTTCCTCTTTGCCAAAGTAGGCTGCGGCCGTAGCGCAGGCAAGGGATGTATCGTTCAGTTGCAGCATGCGGGTTATTTTTTGGGCAATATGTGAAGCCTTGGACAGCCCGTTATATTCGGCCATAAGATCCGTGGCGCCGATAATCAAATCCATGAATCCAACCTTGCAGGCGCCGCCGCAGTTCATGCGATGGGTTTTGGCGAAGCGGGTGATAAATTTCTGGGTGTATTCCACCTCGCCGCACATGAAAACCCGTTCCCAGGGGACAAAAACA
>JAFDKD010000377.1 GCA_019307165.1 Deltaproteobacteria bacterium
CCGGGATGGCACCATTTAACCAATGTGTTCTTTCACTCGGTCAATACTTTGCTCCTGTTCCTGGTGCTGAAAAAAATGACAGGGGTCGTCTGGCCGAGCGTTTTTGTGGCCGCGGTGTTTGCCGTCCATCCCGTGAACGTGGAAACGGTGGCATGGGTCGCGGAAAGAACAAGGGTGCTCAGCGCATTCTTTTGGCTCCTTACCCTGTGGAGCTATGTTCGCCATGCGGAAAAGCCCGGGGCCGGCAGGTATCTTCCGTGCATTTTTCTTTTTGCGCTGGGTCTCATGACAGGGTCTTTGGCAATGACGCTGCCCTTTATCTTCCTGGCCCTGGATTACTGGCCCCTGAACCGATTTCAATTTTCCCCGGAATCAAACGCCGCTGTTTCAGATAAACCGAAACAGCGCACCTCACGTCTCCTGTGGGAGAAGGCCCCTTTTGTCGCGCTTGCCGTCCTTTCCGGCGCCGCGGTTTTCATCCTGCTCCGTCAAGGCGGGGGGGGCGCTTCGGCGGATGGACCCCTTTTCGGGATTTCGTGGGCGGGCGTTCCTCTTTTCTATGTGGCCTGCCTGGGAAAGATCGTGTGGCCCCAATCCCTGGCAGTGCTCTACCCGGCCCTTGGCACGGCTGCTTTTTGGCCGGCAGCGGGGGCGTGGATGTTTGTGCTGGGGATCTGCGTTCTCGGTGTATGGCTGTTAAGAAAAAAACCGTATGTCTTTGCAGGCTGGTTTTGGTTTCTCGTCGCCTTGGCCCCGGCAGCCATATTCCGGGAGGCGTGCGGGTCGCTGACGGCGGCCGACCGCTTTGCCTATATACCGCTCATAGGGATAGCTGTCATTATCGCCTGGGGTTTCAGCCGGATAGTAGAGGGCCGGAAGGTTGGGCGGATCATCCTTTGTTTCGGGGCGATCATAGTACTTTCAAGTCTGGCGGGTCTTGCATGGTTGCAGGCGGGCCGCTGGCAGGACAGCCTCACCCTCTTCACCCATGCGGTCAAGGTGAACCCGGAAAGCCCCATCGGCCGCAACAAACTGGGGCTTGCCCTGGCCTGTCGGGGAAACCATACGGAGGCCATCAGGCAATTGACAGAGGCCCTTCGGCTCAAACCGGACTATGCCGAGGCCCATGCCAATATAGGACTGGCGTTCAATGAGCAGGCCAGGTTCCAGGAGGCCATCGGCCATTTTTCCGAGGCCCTGAGGATTGACCCGCAATATGCCGATGCCCATGCCCACTGGGCCTTTGCCTTGACCCGAAACGGATTGCTGAAGGAGGCCAAAAGACACTATGGGGAGGCCTTGCGAATCGATCCCGACAATGCGGAGGCCCACAATAACCTGGGAGTGGTCCTTTATGGGGAAGGCAGGTTTCAGGAGGCCCTGAGCCACTATTCCGAAGCGCTTCGGATCAGGCCGGACTACGGCGACGCACAAAAGAACCTGTATATCCTGCGACGGCTCATGGGCCTGCCGCCTCGCGTTCCGAGGGAAGAGGGGGGACGGAAAAATAGTAAGTAAATCAGTGAGACGGTCGGACCGTGGGACGGTAGGGCCGCTGAGGGAGGAACGGGCGGTTTAAAAAATAAAAACGGGCGCACAAGGGTATAAAGATACTTTCTCCCTCGGAATTCCTTGAGTTTTTTAGAAAACAAAATAAGACCACAGAACAAGGCGCTTAACTCAGACGGCTAGTATCCGAGAAATCTGATGGCATTGGCTATTGAAGAGACTGATTCTGGATGGAAACTATGCCTCTTTTTCTGATCGCATGTTGATTGCCTTGAAAAGATTGTCCCGCGCCCGGGTATTGGAGGGATCTATTTTGAGGGCCTCCTGAAAGCAGGAAACGGCCTTTTCGTATTGATTCATCTGCATCAGGGCCTCGCCGTAGTGGTTGTAAAGGCCTGAATCGGCAAGTCCTTCCTCTACCAGTGCCTCATAAACGCGCACCGCTTCCGTCACTTTTCCCGAACCTTGGAGGGCATAGGCCTCGATAACGCGCGCCGGCGAAAAACCGGGGTCCAGGGTCAGCGCCCTTCTGCAATGAGCGATGGCCTCGGGGTATTCGCCCCTTTCAAGGGCCGCAACGCCCATCTTATACGCAATGTCGGGATTTTCGGGCGCCAGGGCCGCGGCTTTATCGAGAACCGGCTGGGCATCATCCACCTTTCCCTGCCGGAGAAGCGCGCTCGCCAGCTTGGCGAGGACATCGACATCGTCGGGCTTTAATTTGTGGGCTCTGCGGAAGTCGTCCGCGGCCTCGGCATATTTTCCCGTGCCCCAGTGCAGTTCCCCGGAACGAACCGCAAGGGTAAATTCATCAGCAAACTGGTTACGGATGGCAAGCAGACCGTCGGCCGGAATATTCACGAACTCCGGGATGTTGGCTGCCCGGTCAGAGGATGTAAAATGCTCCAGCAGGATCGGCGGGGTGTCATTCCCTTCTTCGTCGATGTGCGTCAGCCAGAGCTGCGTGTAAGGCCCGTTTGCCTTGGACGCAAACACCAGCCACCTGCTGTTGGGCGACCAGCTGTGCCAGGAGTTCATTTTCAGGTCCATATTGCAGCGAAGGCGGCGCGGTTCGCCCCCCGCGGCCGGCATGATGTACAGCGTGCTGTCCGGACGGAGCAGCATAAAGCCGTCTGCCTGGCAAAAAACGATCCATTTCCCGTCCGGGGAAAATTTGGGGAAAAAATTACTTTTTTCATTTTGAGAGGCCCCGGGGATCGGTTCGGCCCGCCCGCCCCTGCCGTCATTGAAGGGGACGCGGTACAGATCATAACGCATCTTCAGCCCGCCGCTCACGAATTCCCTGGCCTCCTCCGCCTTAATGATCGGACTGTGCTTGTTCTTGAGGTGCTTCAATTCATGGGCCTTGGCGCGGGTAAACACGATCCATTTCCCGTCCGGACTCCAGGCGGGATTGCTCTGGACGTATTGGGGATCATCAGCGCCGGGCAGCGCGGAAAAGGCCTTGGCTTTACGATCATAAACGGACAGGATGCCAGCGACCGGAAAAAAGAACTGGGAATAATACAACTCCGGCAGGGGCACGAACACGGAGCGGTCTTTCACCGTGCTGACCGCGTAACGCCCATCCGGCGAAATCTGAGACAAAAGTCCAAAGGTAAGCTGACCGTCATCCCGCCGGAAGTCGCTCCAAGTGACCACTTTGTCCGCTTCAAACACGGTCTCGGGCCGAATATCGGTAATAACATAGGCACCCTTATCGGTCCCGTAGTCCACGTCCATGGCAAGGGTTTTGCCGTCAGCGGAAAACGAATGACAATTGCCGCAGACGGTCATGTTATCGAGGACCGTGCGGGGCGGCCGATCGGAAGAGACCGCCCCGAGACGCCAGCGTATGGAAGCAAGATTTTGCAGTGCTTTTTTAAAAGGAAGAGGCACGTCGCGGTAGAAGATCGGGGCCCCGACAGGGTCTTTGGAGGTCCGGATGGACACCTGTCCCTGTGAGAGGATTTCGTCGTCATCATCCGCTGCCGCCCCGCGAATGGTGACCGTGGCATCCCGCTCGAGGGAACGTTGCTTGATGGCGCCCCATATATTCTCGGCAGGACGCCATTGGGGCGTATCCGAAGAATCGGTGATCTCGGAGCCGCCGTCGGAAAACGCTACCGAGACATGCCAGCGTCCCGCGCCGCTCTCATCCTCCCATCGAAAGGTGGGCGCCGCGATATCCGAGGGGAACAGGGCGCCCCCTTGCGGATATGTCACGCGGATCGGCGACTTCGGCGTTGAGGTGCAGGATTGCAGCCACGCCGCCAATCCCATGGCGATCAGGACCGCGGGTATAATGGCAAACGCCGCCAGTTTCAACGGGGGAAAAAGTCCCCGTTGCCTTTTCCCATTTGCATTCGTGGGCATCTTGAACACCTCGCTTATCTTATATACTTCTCCTGTTTATCCCCGTTTTTTGGGGAATCATGGCCAAGCAATAAATATAGCGGAATGATGGAGGTAGAGCAAGGTCAAGAACGTTGCCCCACAGGGCAGGGTTTTGGCAAGCTTTCCTCCCGGCCGGCAAAATTTTGGCGATGAAATATAGTGTCCTTGGAATGTAAAGGCAAATCGCAAAGACACGCCGGATGGCGTGTGTTTCATGGTTCGGCAGAAATGATCCGGCACAAAGCCGTCAGGATTTAGCTGTTCTCATTCGTCGCCGGATGACCGTGAAGGAAAAGAAACCTACGATAACGGCCAAAGCCAGCATGCCCCATTGAGAAAGGGAGGGAATCGGAGGCAGAAAGCCAGGATAGCCGGGGTCGGACAAGGGAGAGGTGATATAGCAGGTCTGGGCAATTGGAATGATAATGTCGTAACCACCCATACTACTCGTAAGATCTGTGAACATCACC
>JAFDKD010000378.1 GCA_019307165.1 Deltaproteobacteria bacterium
GGCGTAGCGATTGCTTCTTTCTTAAATCTGTTTCTCTTTCTATCTTCCTTACTTCATCATTCCTTGTTCATTATTCGATGTTCGATATTCTCTCTATGTTCTCTCTTATCCCTTCCGCTCCAATATCTCCAGCAGCATCCTCACCACGTATTCCTGATCCTCTTCCATCATTTCATGGTACAGGGGCAGCGCCAGGCAATGGTCAAAGGCATATCTGCTCCCCTTGAGTTCTCCAACGATCCGGCATTGGGATGAGGGCGCGAACGCGGGGTGCATGTGCAACGCATATGTGCCGATCTGCGCTTCCACGCCCCGCTCCCGCATCTCGTTCATGACCGCATCCCGGTTATCGATATGGATACAGAAAGACTGGCGTGAATGCTTTCCATGAAGGGTGGTTCGAGGGATGGCGATTCGTTCATGCCCCTCGAGGCGATCGATATAGCGCTGCGTCAGACACAACCGCCGCTCCAGGAGTTCCTCGATGCGTTCCATCTGAACCAGCCCCACGGCGGCCAAGAGATTACTCATCTTATAGTTGCTGCCGATGCGCTCGAATCGGGCGGTCAGGCGCGAGTCCTGAACACCCATGCCGAAATGCTTGTAGGACAGCATCCATTCCGCCCATTCCCGGTTTTGCGTGGTCACGAGCCCGCCTTCCCCCGTTGTGACGAATTTGCGCGGGTGGAGGCTGAAGACCGAGATGTCCCCCTGGTTGCCCACCTTCACTCCCCTGTATTCCGCGCCCAGGGAGCAGGCCGCATCCTCGATCATGTGGATCCCGTGCCTTTCCCTGATCTCCGAAAGCCGGTCCCAGTCCAGGGGGTTCCCGAAACCGGAGACCGGAATCACGGCGCGCGTTCGGGGGCTGACGGCCGATTCCAGTTCGTCGTAGTCGATGAGCATGGTATCGCGCGACACATCCACAATCACGATCCGCGCGCCCACGATGGCCGCGACATCGGCCGTGGCCGGATAGGTATAGTCGGGAACGATAACCTCGTCGCCCGCCCCCACCCCCAGGCATCGGAGCGCCATTTCGAGCCCCGTGGTGCAGGAGGTAACCGCCAAAGCATGCCCGCACCCCACGTATTGCCGGACCGCCGCCTCGAATTCGCGGGTGACCTCGCCTTCGGTCAGATATCCGCTTTCCAGGACCTCCCACAGCTTTTTCTTGACCCCTTCCGGCAGAAACGGCTTTATCAGGGGGATTTGTCTGGTATTTTTTTGTTCATTCACGGGTTGTTACCTGAGTTTGTCATTGTGTTGCGGTTGATACTCAAAGAAATTAATGCACTGGGTCTCCCCCGCAGAGCGGAAGGCATTAGGCAGCACGCCTCAAGCGGGCTGGATTTCAATCTATGAATCAAACTGAAGTCGAATACAATCGAAGTCGCTTTTTTTTGAACGTCCAGATGCAATACGTACTCTGTCATTCCCCGCCAAAAAGCGACGGGAAATCCAGTCCCCAGTTTGTCTGGATCCCCGTCTGCACGGGGATGACGGTAAAGGGTTCTGAACCGAGATGCGAACCAATACACCTAAACCTTCATATGGACCTACGTTCAAACCCAAATCCATTTTTAAAGTCGTCACATCAACATAACGACCTTAAACCAACTTATGCACCCAGTTTATCGCTCTTCCGATCGGCAGAACAGATCCTGATTCACCACCAAGGGTGCTGGGTTTTGTTGTAACCAAGTACTACCGTAGAACGCTTCGCCGCCTTTCCACTTCCTCGATATGGGTATTCCGCCAATCCACCAGGCGGCGAAGGCCCTCTTCCAAATCCACCGTCCATGTGAATCCCAGATCCTTTTCAGCCGCGGCCGGATCTCCCACGCGGTTGGTGACAAACGTCTGCCCGGCGGGTTCGTACCGGATCTCCAGGTCCGAGCCGGTGATCTCCAGGATTATTTCCGTCAATTCCTTGATGGATGTCTTGATGCCCCTGCCCACGTTATAGCACCCGAACGGAACATCGCTTTTCAAGGCGCACACGTTGGCCCGGGCCGTATCCTCTACGTAAATGAAATCGTAGGCCTGGCTGCCGTCCCCGAAAACAACGGGCGGAATGCCCTTGTCGATGTTGTCCAGAATTTTCATGATCACCGCGATATACGTCCCCCGGTAGTCCTGTCGGGGTCCGTAAACGTTCATGTATCTCAATCCGACCGCGTTGAGGCCGTAACGCTTGTGAAATGCCTTCATCATGTGCTCGCCCGCGATCTTGGTGGCGCCGTAAAACGTCCAGTTGTTGTACGGGTGGTCCTCCGTCATGGGCTCCTGAAGGGCGTCTCCGTAAACCGACGCTGAGGAGGAATAAACCAGCCTTTCGACCTGGTTGTTCACGCAGGACTCCAGAACGTTGAAGCTCCCTCTGATATTGACGTCAAAGGCCGCCCTCGGGTATTCATGGCACTGAAGAAGCCACAGGGCCGCCAGGTGTATCACGCCGTCGGCTTCCTTGACGGCCGCATCGAGGATATCGGTCTGAAGCACGTCACCGCCGATGTCGAACACGCGACACCGGGCGTCTTTGAGGGCCTCGTCCAGGTTCTCCAGGCATCCTCTGCAAAAATTATCGTAGACAACAACCTCCCCGACATCCTCCTTGAGGAGTTCCTCAACCACGTGCGAGCCGATGAGCCCGGCCCCGCCGATTACCAACACTCGTTTTCCACGAATATCCAAGGGATGTATCCTCCTGTTCTTGGCTTTATTCCACTATCAAAACCTGGCCTGCCCGTCGTAGCTGCCCTTTAGCGAAGTCGGGTCGTCGAGCCAGTCGAAGATCCCGTGCAGCGGGGGGCAGAGTTTTCCAGCTATGCCATTACGAAAATGCGAACCGGGGCTTCGCCAGGTTGAGGTTTAGGTTGAGGCTGAGAGAAAGATGAAAAAATGGCTTAATTTGTTTCTCAACCTTAGCCTTAACCTCGACCTATCTGAACGGTCCCCTATCACATCGGCAAAAAAGCCGGATCTATGAGCCGTTATCGCTTAACTTCTACGGGTCAAATTCATGTAAAGCGTCTCTATGTCATTGAGAAGCCGCTGGTTTGAAAACGCCTTTTCCACATAAGACCGGGCCGCTTCCAGCCGTTCGCCGCGCGAAACGGCGTCAAGCTCGGCCAGGTACCGGAGCCCTTTGGCAAATGCCCTGCTGTCGCCTTTGGCGCAGAGTACGCCCCGGCCGGTCACTTCGAGGCCGTTAGACAGCGTAACGGCATTGCTGCTGCCCATAAGGTCCTGAACGCCCCCGGCATTCGTGGAAATCACCAGGACCGAAGACGCCATGGCTTCGATGATGGATACCGGCGTTCCCTCGTTCTTGGAGGTGAGGGCCAGGACGTCCAGATCGGCGTAAATCAGGGGCGCATCCTGTACCCATCCGCAGAAATGAGTATATTCGGACAGCCCCAGTGCCTCGCAGTACGCCTCCAGTTCCTCTTTCAACTCGCCGTCTCCCGCGACAATAAAGCGGACGGGACGGGTCTTATAGTCTTTCAAAAACAGTTTTGCCGCATCAAAAAACATCTTGTGGTTTTTGATGGGGACCAGGCGGCCGATGATGCCGATCAGCAGTGTCTCATCGTCGATCCCGAGGCTGCGGCGAAGCTCCCCCCGCCGCTCTTTGCAGTTCAGGAAAGGGGCCAGGTCGAACCCCAGACCGATAACACTGATTTTTTCCG
Organism: Deltaproteobacteria bacterium; assembly: GCA_019307165.1. Taxonomy (GTDB): domain Bacteria; phylum Desulfobacterota; class DSM-4660; order Desulfatiglandales; family Desulfatiglandaceae; genus JAFDKD01. The sequence goes on from JAFDKD010000378.1 coordinate 3,696, forward strand.
GCGGCGCGATACGGTAGGTTTCCGCGAGTTCCTTTCTCTGGCTTTCGCTGATGGCCACGATGACGTCGGTCACCCTTGCAAGCAGACGTTCGATCCACACGAAAAAATGCGACTTGAACCTGTTGAAATAACCGCTGAATACGTGGCCGTGAAAGGTGTGCACCACTTTGATTTTTTTCCGGTTCAGGATGTTATAGGCGGCCACGGCCAGCCTGGCGTTGAACCCGGCCTTTGCCGTGTGGGAATGGACGATATCCGGCCTTTGTTTTTGAAGGATCTTGTAAATGCGAACGAGCGCTCTCAGATCGGTGGCCAGGCTGATTTCCCTTTGAAGGAAGGGGATGATCAGGGGTTGCTTGTCCGTCGCGCCGAAAAGATAACCCATATCCCCTTCCTGGACGGGAATTTTTCCGCTGACCACGGTGGTTTCGAACATGTCCCCATCCAGCCCTCTGGCCAGCAGATGAACATGGATGGCTGGGCCGCCGATGTTCAGGCGAGCGATCATACGAAGTACTTTTATGCGACTGTCCAGGGGAAGAGGTGCCTTGTCTCTGCTTCTTTTTGCCCCGTTTCTGCCGGAGATGGCCTGGATAGCCCCCGAGATCAAAATGGGCAGGACCCTGAGCGAAAGCCCTCCGATAACCAGCGGCTTCAAGGGCAGGAGGGAGGGATG
>JAFDKD010000379.1 GCA_019307165.1 Deltaproteobacteria bacterium
CATCGCGCGGGTCGGGGAGCAACTCAAAGACGTATGGAAGTCAGTGAACTTCACACCGCTTACGGCCAGGGCATCGAGATGAGGCGTTTCTATCTCGCTTCCAAAGCAGCCCAGATCCGTCCACCCCATGTCGTCGGCTACGACGAGCAGGATATTTGGGTTCTGGCCGGCGGCTTCAGTCTGTGAAATAGTCAAAACGCTGCATACCAACGCCAGGATCACTAAGAATGAAAGCCTGTACGGTTTCATTATTGCTCCTCCTATTTTTGGTCCAAGTGATTGTAAAAAGCTGGACATCATCGTATCTGTATGGTCATCCGTCATTGTTTGTCACTTTATTGAGGATAGTGCAGGCTTTGCGATGCATCAATTTCCAATGTATCCATGACATGAACTTCAGAGTCGGCCGTGTGAATGGTTATATCATGGACTGAATATTATTTGGCCGCATAGCGGTGCTCAGGTCGCTAATCGCCCAACCCGGCGTATATCATCTTTTCTTCTGCAACACTCGGGCTGGTATGCCGACCACCGTGACTCCCGGCGGGACGTCCTTGGTCACCACCGCCCCCGCCCCCACCACAGAGCCTTGGCCGATTCTGGAATTGGGAAGGACCGTGCAGTTAGTCCCCAAATCGGCCTCCTCTTCCACGACCGAGCCGGACATTATGTTAGCCGAAGGGGCCACGGTCACAAAGTCCCGCAGAATCACGTTGTGGCCCATTGTCACATTTTTGTTGATGAACACGTGACTTCCAAACATCAGCTCTGTGGATAGGGTGCATCCGGCGGCAATGGTTACCCCTTCCCCGAATTCGATTCCACTGCCCAGCCAGGATGTCGGATGCACCAAATTCGGGAAGGTCCGCGGTCCGAACCGCCCAATCTTGGTCACTACCTTTCGTCGGGATTTGGGGTTGCCGACAGCAATAACCACTTGAACGTCCGGATGGTCGGCCAGCCACTCGACGCCGCCCACTACCTTGGAGCCTCTGAAATCCGCCCCGCTCAGGGCCGGGGTATCGTCGAGGAAACCGACCAACCGCCCGTTTCCTTCCGAACCGAAGACATCCATAAAGATCTCATGCATCTCCTTCCCGAATCCCCCAGCCCCGTATATGACCAAATCAACCATGGATTGTCCCCCTCTCCTCTTCCTCTATTTCCTTGAATTCCGGTACGGCGACGTAAACCTCGACGTGGGTTACCTTCACGTGTGAAGACCCTTTTGACCGTGTTCAGAGTATTCTCAGATCTATCCCCTGGGACAGGTCCAGTTTAAAACCTGTGGCATGCTCAAGTTCGGAAGAATGAGTGAACCTGTAGTATTTGATTCCTTCTCTCAGGTTTGGTCATTGCTGTGGGTTGGGTAGACCGGAGGAATTTCACCTCCAGTCCCCCCTCAGAACCGTACGTGAACCTCTCGATTCATACGGCTCCTGCCAGCCATTCTTCTAAAACCTCTCGGTTTCAAAACGACGCCTTCAGTAATCCAGCTCCTCCCAGTTTCCTGGTTGGCTGCCACTGATGGCCAGCCGGCTCATCCCCTTCCCTCCAGCCCCATTACAGGACCTTCAACACTACTACGGGATGATCCGCCCCCTTCATGTGCATCGATACTTTCCCCCTTCGTGGTCCTCACTTAAAGAATCTTTCCCACTGTTCCGGGGGCATGGCGAAAGGCGTCACATCCGGCCTGAAAGCGAATCCGTCGGGCCGATCATGCGACCCATTTTCTGAGTTTCTGAAAAAGAAGAACGATCCCATACAGCAAGAGGCCCGGAAAAAAGAAATAATACCGATAATCCGGTCCAACCCCGAACAGGGCCGCGACACCTCCCGGATGAAACAGGGTGAACCATGCAGCGAGGAAAAAAGGAATATCGTACCATTTGTTCCGGACGAGACACCACCCCTGGGCAAAACATTCAAAGGCGGACATACCGATCAGGGCCATGGCAAAGATGAGCAGGGCCTGGGACCAGCTTGTAATGTTGTACAGAATGAGTTCGGGGTTGAACACAAACATGAAGGCAATGCAGCTCGTCCTGATATCATAGAGGAATCCCTGTATGCCGGTCGGGATGGGCTCGGAGCCGGCGATGGCCGAAGCCGCATAGGCCGCCAGACCGACCGGGGGCGTGTCGTCGGCCAGGATGCCGAAATAGAAGCAAAACAGGTGGGCCGCCATAATCGGTATAATGAAGCCGTGCAGGGTCCCGATTTCCACGATGATGGGCGCGGTCAGGGATGCCATGACGATGTAGGTGGCCGTTGTGGGCAGCCCCATGCCGATCACCAGACTTGCAAGGGCCGTGATGAGGAGCAGCAGGAAAATATTCCCGCCGGACAGGCTCTCCACCCAGCCGGAGATCATCCCGCCTATTCCCATACCCACAACCCCCACGATAATCCCTGCCGATGCACAGGCCAGCGCCACGGATACCATGTTTTTGGAGCCTTGAATCAATCCGGTGACGATCAGGACGGCGGCGTTCCTCAGAGCGGATAATATATTTGTTTTTTCGATAACGGCCCTTCGAATCTCCTGGTAAAAGATGACCAGGACCAGAAGCTGGATGGATCGATAGGCCGCCAGTTCAGGGGAATGGCGCAGGACCACAAGTTGATAGAGGAGCATCGTCAGAGGAACTAAATAGTGGCATCCGCTTTTTAACGTCTCCCAAAAGGGGGGCAGATCGTCGGATGAAAGCCCCTCGATCCCCAGTTTGGACGCCTCCAGATGGGTGATGCAGAAAAGACCGAAATAAGAGGCAAGGGCCGGAATGGCGGCCGCCTTTACCACCTCCAGATAAGGCACATTGACGTACTCGGCAATGATAAAGGCCGCGGCGCCCATGATGGGCGGCATCAATTGCCCGTCCGTACTGGCCGCCACTTCAGTTGCGGCCGCTTTTTTGGCCGGGTAGCCGGTCTTTTTCATCAGCGGAATGGTGAAGGGGCCGGTCGTCACAATGTTCGCGATACTGGAGCCGGACACAATGCCGGTCGCCCCGCTGGCGACCACGGCCGCCTTTGCGGCGCCGCCCTTGAATCGGCCCAGGATGGATAGGGCCAAATCGGTAAAAAACTTCCCCGCACCGGCCTTGTCAAGCAAGGCCCCGAAACAGACAAAGAGATAGACGATGGATGCGGCTACGCCGAGGGGAATGCCGTATATGCCCTAGGTGGACAGCGTAATATTGCCGATGTATCTCGAAATGGAGACCCCTTTGAAGGCAAAGAGGTCCGGCATGCGGGGGCCGAGAAAGGCATAGGCGGTGAACAGGAGGGCGATGACGGACAGAGCCGGCCCGATGGCCCTGCGGGTGGCCTCAAGGAGCAATAATACCAGTATGATCCAGGCAACGATATCCCGAGCCATGGGCGCTCCCATTCTCATGGCGATATTGTCATAGTCAAGGGACAGGTAAAGGGCCGTGCCGGCGCCGAGCAGGGCCAGTATATAGTCGATAACGGGAATGCGATCGGTGATGTGCAGAAATCCAAGGGAGGGACGGTCTTTTTTAAGGCAGGGTTTCAGCAAAAAAATGAGGGCCATGGCAAATGCCAGGTGTACGGCGCGCTCAGTCGTGGTGTCGATGAGCAGGACGCCCGGAAGCGCCAGTTGAAACAGGGCCCAGGCAATGGCGATGAAAGCGACGAGAATGAATTCGTGACGCCTTAAAGAACGAACGTCCCCCGTTTCCTCTTTAAGATAGTCTTCAGCTGACTTCTGGACGTTTCGAGAACCCAATTTTTTCCATCCACTTTTAACTTTAGGCACTTTAGGTCACTTTAGGCATGTACAGGGCTAGGTAGTGCCCATCCATAAACAACGGAAAGGGGACATAGGTTGGAGGTTGGAGGCAAGAGGCAGATATCAGAAGACAGAAGTCAGAAAGTAGGGGTCGAAGGTTATTCGCCCTGCTGACACCTGTCGAAGATCCCGCCGTTGTTGGGCGGAGACATCTGAAACCTCTTGTGTAACTTCGTATGGTTCAAGGTTCAGGGTTCAGGGTTCAGGGTTGCGGGTTGCTTTGCACTCTCCCCCCTTTGCAAAGGGGGGCTGGGGGGGATTTAAAATCGTTGGCAAATCCCCCTCGATCCCCCTTTAAAAAGGGGGAAGCTGGATGGAAGCCTAAGGGGTCAAGAAAAAGTTTCTTTCTCGATCAGCCTGGCCGTTTTTTCAGCCACGAGGCGGCGCTCGTAATCGCGGGGTTGTAGGGCGGCATCTTGTACGCCATGTGTTAGGCGTATTTATATGCCGCCGAAGATCGGTTGATCATTGCCTGTCTCATTGGTGGGATGTAAAATCCCACCCTACGGCGATTTGTGTGGGTAATTGATTGAAATCGATTAC
>JAFDKD010000380.1 GCA_019307165.1 Deltaproteobacteria bacterium
GGCGCATGGAGAAAGAGAACAAGTTGGGAGACCGCGTCCGGATAACGGCCCAGCTGGTTGACGGCATCACGGGCGGTCATGTGTGGGGCATGCATGAAAGAACGGAAAGGCGTTTAAATAGGGTCCATTCGGGCGTGCAGGAACTGATTTCGGTAGGTCGTAGATCAGATTGGTTCGTTTATGTGCCGGCTACACGTCTTTCAGGGCTTGCACGATGGCATCGAGAAGGGGCTTTTTGTTCAGGGATTCAACCAGCGAAATCACCGTTTCATCCTCGCCCTCTTCCCGCATTTTCAATACCATTTTTTTGAGTTCCGCGTGCCTGAGATTGATCGGGAGTTGATCGAGGGATTCAACCCACGCCCTGAGCTTTTTGTCTTCCGACAGCACCTGAATCAACAGGACAAATTCATTGGGTAATCGCATGGGTCATTCTACTCTGAAACATTGGCGTTGACGGCCGCGGACTTTATTCCGCCTGCAAAACCTGGCTTGCCGCGGCGAAGCTGCCCTTTAGCGAAGCCGGGTCCTATGGGCACGGATATTTACGGGTCCACGCCTTGGCCGACATCAATTGAAGCACAACGTAGATCAATTTCGCAAGGCACTTTATTTCAAAGCCCGACAGAAGTCCAGCCAAAAAACCTTGGCAGGAACTCATCGATGACCAACTTCGTAAGGCCGGTTCCTGTCCCCGCCGGCTTTCGGTTTGTTCACCTCCCTCTTTGGAAAGGGGGGTTGGAGGCTGTCCGACTGTCCTACTGACTCCCGTCCTCTGACTGTTTTTTCTCTCGCCAAGATCGCAAAGAACGCTAAGAGGGCAAAACTTTTTTTAATGCTTTTTTTGCGATCTTCGCGCCTTTGCGAGATAAATCACCTTCCGTTACGTTTCTTATTCTTCTTGCTCCGAAATCCGTCCACCGCCTTCTGTCCCACCGTCATTCCGCACCTTACTTCCCCATTCCGAAATCCGAAATCCGCGCACCGTCTCACTGTCCAACCGTCCTACTGACTTCCGCCCCGTCCCTAATCCTTACCGACGAGCGCTTTTTTTCCGGGGGTCAGGGCCAGATTGAGGACTTCATCCATTCGGCTTACCAGATGAAAGGTCAACTGTTTTCTGATGTTTTCGGGAATGTCGTCGAGGTCATTCCTGTTTCCGTCCGGGAGAATGATCTGCGTCATGCCTTCCCGTCTCGCCGCCAAAACTTTGTCCTTTATCCCTCCCACGGGCAGTACGGTCCCCCTCAGCGTTGCCTCTCCGGTCATGGCCACCTTGGGCTTCACGGGCCGGGCGGTCAGAAGCGAGGCGAGCGCCGTGAGCATGGTGACGCCGGCCGACGGACCGTCTTTGGGAATGGCGCCGGCCGGTACGTGGATGTGGAGGTCCAGGTCCTTATAAAAGTCCTCCGGTATGCCCAGGTCCTTGGCCTTGCTCCTCAGGTAACTGAGCGCGGCCTGGGCCGATTCCTTCATCACGTCTCCCAGCTGGCCCGTGAGAACGAGGGATCTATTGCCCGGCATCTTGGTTGCCTCGATAAACAGAATGTCTCCTCCGGCAGGGGTCCAGGCCAATCCGGTGGCCACCCCGGGAATGGATGCGCGTTCGGCAGGGTCCCTGGCAAACTTGGGTTTTCCCAGGTGTTCCAGCACTTCTTCCGGCGTGACGATCATCTTCTCGGTTGAGCCGTCGGCCACCTTCCGCGCAACGCCCCGGCAGATGCCGCCGATTTCCCGTTCCAGGTTGCGAAGTCCGGCTTCACGGGTATATTCACGGATGATTTTCCGAATACCGGGCTTGCGAAAGGCAATGTGTTTGCGTTTCAACCCATGTTCGGCCACCTGCCGGGGGATGAGGAACTTCGTGGCGATGTTGACCTTTTCCTCCTCGGTGTATCCTGACAACTCAAGCACTTCCATCCTGTCGCGGAGGGCCGGCGGGATGGGTTCCAGCTGGTTTGCCGTGGCGATGAACATGACGCGGGACAGGTCAAACTCCAGTCCGAGATAGTGGTCCGAGAAAGAAAAATTTTGTTCGGGATCGAGGGCTTCGAGGAGCGCGGAGGAGGGGTCCCCTCGAAAATCGGCGCCCACCTTGTCGATTTCATCGAGAACGAATACCGGGTTGTTGGCGCCCGCTCTCTTAATGCCCTGGACGATACGGCCGGGAAGCGCGCCCACGTAGGTACGGCGGTGCCCCCTGATCTCCGCTTCGTCCCGGATGCCGCCCAGGGACATGCGTACGAATTTCCTCTCCAGGGCCTCGGCGATGGACCGTCCAAGGCTGGTCTTGCCGGTCCCGGGAGGCCCCACCAGGCAAAGGATCGGTCCCTTGTGGCCGGGATTCAGTTTCCTTACCGCCAGAAATTCCAGGATTCTTTTTTTAACTTTCTCCAGGTTGTAGTGATGCCGGTCCAATACCGCTTCGGCCCGTTTGAGATCGAGGTTGTCTTCGGTGCTTTCCATCCAGGGCAGATCCAGTATCCAGTCCAGGTAGGTCCTGGAAACCGTATATTCCGAGCTGGAAGGGTGCATCTTGGCCAGCCTGCCGATCTCCTTTTCAGCCGTTTGCAGGGCGTGCTCCGGAAGCTTTTTCTGCGCCAGGCTTTCCCTCAGTTCTTCAACTTCGGAAGGCTCTTCCATGTCCATGCCCAACTCTTTTTGAATCGCCTTCAGCTGTTCTTTGAGGTAATATTCCCGCTGGTGCTTATCAATGCCCTTGGTCACTTCATCATGTATCTTTTTCCCCATCTTCTGGAGTTCAAGCTCTTCGCCCAGGAAGAGGATCATTTTTTCCAGACGTTTTCGGACATCCAATATCTCCAATATGCCCTGCTTCTTCAAGCGGTCCAGATTGACCGTGGACACGAGCATATCCGCAAGGGCCCCGGGGTCATCCACGTTGCGCGACAGGGGGATCAATTCGTTGGGCAGGTGCGGTGACAACTCCACGATCTGCTGAAAAAGGCCCAACAGATTGCTCGTCATGGCATCGATTTTCTTCCCCCTGCGGTTGATCTCCTTGAGCTTTCTTACGCGAACTTCCTGATACGGTTTCCCGGAGACAACGGCCTCGATGGCCACCCTGGCGATGCCTTGAACCACCAGAACGGTCCCGCCGTCGGTTTTGGACATCTTTATTACCTGAACGGTCGTTCCGACCCGGTGAACTTCCGGCGGACCGTCCTCCTCTTTTTCGGGATCTATGACCAGGCCGACCACCAGGAATTTCTCTTTACCGAGGGTGTCGTCGATCAGGAGGGAATATTCGTCTTCTTTAACCATCAAAGGAACAACCATTCGGGGAAAAATGACGGAGTCCGTTACCGGAAGGAGGGGAAGCGTTTCCGGCAGTGATCTTCGTTTGTTTGTCATCAGGTTCTCCTGCAATTTCAATAAGTTGCGCAATTTCCGAGACGTTCATTTACGGATGGGCACGGGCCTATGATCTCAAGTTCACTTGCACGCCCCCATTCACGGGCCGTTTTCTCATGTTGACGGTCAACAGGCCGTCCACATAGGTTGCGCGGATGAGATCGGCGTCAATGGCGACGGGAATTCGGAAAACGCGCTCGAATTCGCCGTTGCCGATTTCCATATGGTGGAAATGGGCATTTTCGCCTTCGGGGATGACGCGCGCCCGGTTGCCGACGACCCTGAGAAGATTTTCGTGATAAGAAACCTCAATATCCTCTTTTTGGACACCGGCGAGATTCACCACCACAATGACGTCCTGATCCGTCTCATATATATCTGCATCCGGCGTCCACCCGGCGTGTGACGGGGAGAGGACCGGTCGGGTCAGGTGCATCATCTCATCCCGGATTCTTGTCATGTTTCTGATGAGGGACCTGAGGTTTCGGTCGGTCCTGACTTTTATGATGTACATGGGTGCATCTCCCTGCTTGCCGGTGCCCTACCCGTCGTTTATGGATGGTCACTGCTAAGATATACTCGGGATACGCCGTCAGCCTTAAAAGTTAAGCATTCCGGGGGGAGAGTAAAGCCTTTAATCGCAACGGCGGGGTACTGACGGGAAGGGGGTTTATCGCCGGCCAAGTAAAGATCCGGGGCCTATAGGAACGGCCTTTCCATCCTCCGTAGCGGGCTAATGCGGAGGACGGGGTCTACGGCCCGGCCCGGCCAAACAACGGCGGGATCTTCGACCCGCATGAATTTGGCGGAAATCCAGAGAACCTGAATGGAAGGATTTGTATTTTGATTTGATATGATGCTGGGTCCCCGCCAAATTCATGCGGGGACGACAAGAAGGGGGCGGATCGGAGATCCTGTCGTTTTTGGGCGAGCACGACAACGAATGCCCTTGTCTTGGCGACCTTTGCGTTCATCCTGTCGTTTTTGGGCGAGCACGACAACGAATGCCCTTGTCTTGGCGACCTTTGCGTTCTTTGCGAGAAAAACCTAACCTCAGTGCAACCCGCAACCCAAGGAAATTTCATATGAGGGCATTTTTTTCTTTCGTTGCATACCTTGGGCGATCGCTGTATAATATAAAGATTTCACACAGCTTCCCCGCCGATAGGACCCGACTTCGCTAAAGGGCAGCTACGTCGCGGCAGGCCCGGTTTCGCTAAAGGGCAACTGCGTTGTGACGGGCGGGATTTTGATATGAAATAAATAGCCTGCAGCTGCGAAAGCAGCAATCGGATGCCGCATCATGACGCAACAACGTATGACGATCCTCGACAAAATCGGAAACACGCCCCTGGTTTCCATCAGCCGACTCAGCCCCCGCAAGGATGTGGAAATCCTGGCCAAGCTGGAATTCTTCAACCCGGGGGGGTCCGTCAAAGACCGACCGGCGCTCGCCATGATTCAAGAAGGCGAAAAAAGCGGGGAGCTGACCAGAGATAAAATCATATTGGAGGCGACCAGCGGCAATACGGGAATCGGGCTGGCCCTGGTGGCGGCCGTAAAAAGCTATCGACTGCGTCTGGTCATGTCCGAGGCCGTGAGCGAGGAGCGAAAGCAAATCCTTCGCGCCATGGGGGCGGAGTTGACGTTTACGCCGGCCCACCTGGGGACCGACGGCGCGATTGAACATGCCTACAATATCATACGCGATGAGCCTGAAAAATACTGGCTGGCGGATCAGTTCAACAACGATGCCAACTGGAAGGCCCACTTCGATGGGACCGCTCTCGAAATCTGGGAGCAGACGGAAGGTCGTCTGGATGTCGTGGTCTCGGCCATGGGCACCACCGGGACATTGATGGGTCTTTCCCGGCGTCTCAAGAAACTCAACCCCGAAGTCCGGATCGTGGGGGTGGAGCCCTACCTGGGACATAAGATCCAAGGGCTGAAAAACATGAAGGAATCCTATCGCCCCGGCATCTTCAAAAAAGAAATCGCCGACCGCATTATCAACATCGACGATGAAGACGCGTATCAAACGGCCAGACTTCTGGCCAAAAAAGAGGGCATTTTCGTCGGCATGAGTTCCGGGGCCGCCATGGCAGTGGCCCTTCAATTGGCCGAAGAGATGACCGACGGCCGAATTGTGGTCATCTTCCCCGACGGCGGCGAACGATATTTGAGCACACCGCTTTTCGTGGACAGAAAAAAGAGCGGGCTTCTGCTTTACAACACCTTTTCACGGAAAAAAGAGGAGTTCGTCCCCATCGAAGAAAACAGGGTATCCATGTACACCTGCGGCCCCACCCTGTGCCAGCTGATTCACATCGGTCAATGCCGCCGGTTCGTTTTTGCCGACTTGGTAAAGCGGTATATGACATCCAAGGGATACCAGGTCACCCATGTCGTCAACGTCACCGATCTGGACGACCGAACCATCGATGCGGCGGACGAAGCGGGAATTTCGCTGGAGACCCTTACGGGAAAATTTTTCCAGAAATTCCTCGATGACTTGAAAACCCTGAATATCGAACCCGCCAGCGCATTCCCCAAGGCAAGCGAGCACGTGGACGATATGATCGGCCTGGCGCAGAAGCTCATCGAGAAGGGATATGCCTATGAAAAACTGAAGTCCGTCTACTACGACATATCCCGCTTCAAGGATTACGGCAAGCTTTCCAGAATCGACCTCGACAAGATCCGGGTGGGAAAGACCGTCGATCTGGAGCAATATGAAAAGGAAAATCCCCGGGATTTCACCCTTCTGAAGCGATCGACCCTCAAAGAACTGAAAAAGGGGATTTACTTCCAGACCCCATGGGGGAATTCAAGGCCCAGCTGGCATATGGAATGCCCCGCCATGGCATTGAAGCTCCTGGGCGAAACCTACGACATTCACACGAGCGGCGTCGATCTGATCTTCCCGCACCATGAAAACGCCATTGCCATCAGCCAGGCGGTTACAGGCAAGCCGCCGGCCCGTTACTGGCTGCACAACGAGTTGGTCTTGGTCAACGGGAAAAAGCCTGAACGGGGACCTGCCGCCAATTTCAAAACCATCCGCGACCTGCTGAACAAAGGCTACACGGGAAGGGAAATACGGTACTGGCTCATGAGCAGTCACTACCGAAAGCCCATGTCCTTTTCCTGGGCGAAACTGGATACGGCCAAGAAAACCCTCTCCAACCTGGACAAGTTTACAAAAAAACTGCATTCCTGCCCTTCGGGTCCGCCTCATCCGGACATGGATCAGTTGATCTACGATGCCCGTCATCAATTCGTGGAAGCCATGGAGGACGATTTCAATATCTCCCCCGCCCTGGCCGCCCTGTTCCAGTTCACCCACCAGGTCAATGCCGTCATGGACCGTGAGGGCTTGTCGGCTTCCGATCGGGAAAAGGTGCTGGCGGCCATGGAGCGGGTCAACGGCGTACTCGGTTTTCTCGATCTTGAACCGCCGTCCGGGGACGCGGAGGTGGATGCCCTTGTTGAAAAAAGGGAGACGGCCAGAAAGGCCCGGGACTGGGAGACGGCCGACCGGCTGCGCCGGGAACTGGTCGAGATGGGCGTGGAACTGATCGACACCAAGAAGGGGCCTGTGTGGCGGAAGCTGAAGTAGCGGCCATCCGGAAACAACGTTAGCGGCCAACCTCATCCTAAATCCACCGACTGACTTGGGATGGCCTTCTCATGCGGTGGATTGGGGAGATTCCTGATCACCGGCAAGGTGTCCCCGCCAAACGACGGCGGGATCTTCGACAGGGTTCAGGGTTCAGGGTTCAGGGTTCAGGGTTCAGGGTTCAGGGTTCAGGGTTCAGGGTTCAGGGTTCAGGGTTCAGGAAAAACAATGTCAACTGAATTTGATTTGTCAAT
>JAFDKD010000381.1 GCA_019307165.1 Deltaproteobacteria bacterium
TGGTCTTTTCAGACGCCATCGAGCGCCTCCCTGTCAGGATGCGGGACATCCACAAAAACCCTGGTCCCTTGATTTTCGCGCGAATCGATCCGCATTTTCCCTCCCAGCAGACTGACGCGCTCCTGCATGCTGCGGAGCCCCATCCGCTTTTCGTCGGTAATGGCGGACAAACGTTTTTCCACGTCAAACCCCTTTCCGTCATCCTCTATTCTGAGAATGATGCTGGGATAGGCGGAGACCAGTTTCACCGTTACCGAGTCGGCCCCCGAGTGCTTCGCGACATTATTGAGCCCTTCCTGGACGAGGCGGTAAAGATTGATTTCCGTGTCGAAATCGAGCCGCAGCCCCTGCATTCCGGCGGAATTGAACCGGACCTTCAGGCCCGTCTTTTCCGAAAAATCCTCGCAATACTGGAAAATGGCCTCGCTGGCACCCAGTTGATCCAGGGCCGGGGGACGCAGGTCATAGGAGAGGTCCCGCACCGCCATGATGGCCTTTTGAAGGGCGGCTGAAAGCTCGCCGGCCTTTCCCCTCAGGTCCCCGGGAACCTGGGGCCGGCCGTCAAAGAGGGTGTCGCATCCGATCTTTACGGTGGAGAGGTCCTGGGCCACGCGGTCGTGCAGTTCCCTCGAAATGATCTGGCGTTCCGCCTCCTGGGCCTTGAGCAACTGGCGGGAAAGGGAGCGAATATGCTCCTGATTCCGCCTGCGCTCCGTCACATCATCATATACCGCGACGATTTCGCCGGAAACGAGTTTGTAAACATAGCCTTCCCGCCAGCTTTCATTTTGAGCGGCCATATAGAGGGATTCGGGAAGAAATTTCGAGTTTCCAGTCTGCCACACCCTCTTGAGTGCGGCAAGTATGCCTGTTTCCTTTATCCCCGGGACGACCTCCGCCAACCGCCTCCCGATGATTTCCTCTCGATTGATTCCCTCTATCCTTTCCGCGCCCTTGTTAAAGTCGATAAATTCAAAATCCTCGCCGTCGTCGACCGCCCCGTACACGGCAACGCCGCTGCCCATGTTGTCGAACAGCTCACGATACCGTTCTTCGCTCTCCTTAAGGGCCTCCGCCGTGATTTTCCGCTGTTCGATCTCATCGGCCATTTGCCGAGCTTTCTCACGAGCCGGTTGCCGATCTTGAAAAAAAGACCCGTTCCCGCAAACACGATCAGCATGGAAAAGGCCACGGCCACGGCACCCGCTTTCAGGAACGGAGCGCGGATTTCACTCATGTCGATCTTGGCCACGATCCCCAGGTCCAGTTCCCCTACCGGCTCGTATGCCGCGAGGACCTTCTTGTTCCGGTAATCCAGGCCGACCACCGTTCCCGACAACCCGGTCAATGCCCGCCTCATGGCCTCGGCCTGTTTGGCGTGAAAAGGCACTGAAAGGGGCTGCTCCACGCCGCCGTGCCTGTGCCGGAGCAGAAAGACGATCCTGTCGTCATACCGCATGGCGAGGGTGAACTCCCCCGTATTTCCAAATCCTTTGTACTTTGCGTGGGCGTCGCTGATCTGACTCAAGGTGGCCTCGGCCGGCGTTCCGGGGAACTCCTTGCCGTAAACGCGGTCATACCGGGCCACTGCCTCCATGAGCCTGGCCTGACTCTGAGCGGTCTCCTTAAGGCGCTCACGTTCTTCATCGAGCGCCGTTTCATACAGAATCTTGATGGCGATGCCGACGCCGGTCATGGCTACGACAATCATCACCGCAACCAGAAGCAGTACTGTTTTCCGTTCGCTCATCGCGCACCTCCCCGGACCCGGTCCGGGTGGAGCAGGTCCTTTGGCATGTCCATAGGGTATTTTAACGCCTGAAACGAAATCTAACAACACTTTCGGCTTTTTGTTGACTTTTCACCAAGACTGCAAGCAAATATAAGTTCGTATCCAGTCTGGTCATGCAGGCTGTCGGGAACCTGCAACTCGATGTCCGTTGATGATGAAAAAACTGATTCTTTTTGATATAGACGGCACGCTTATCGATTCCGGGGATGCCAGCCGAAGTTCGTTGAACAAGGTGTTCAGGAAAAGATTTTCGGTCACCGGGGTTTTCGACGGGATCGTCATGGCGGGAAAGACCGATATTCGGATCATAAAGGAAGGATTGTCTCGACGGGGGCTTCCGGCGGGCGATGAGGAAATGGCCGCCCTTGTTTCGGAATATGTAAAACACCTCGAAATAGAAATCGAAAACAACACCCGGCACACCAAACCGGGCGTATTCGAACTCTTGAACGCACTGAAGGAAATGAAAGTATGCCTACTGGGTCTTCTGACGGGGAATATCGAGCGGGGGGCCAGAATAAAACTGGGCGTTTTCGGCCTCAACCGCTTTTTTGCCGCGGGTGCATTTGGAGACGATCACGAGGATCGCAAGAGGCTTCTTCCAGTCGCCGTTGAAAGGTTCGAGAGGATATCGGGCAAGTCGATCCGTTATGCGGACTGCACGGTTATCGGGGATACGCCGGAGGACGTGGCATGTGCCAGGCTTTTCGGGGCTGAATCCATTGCCGTTTCTACCGGCCGGTATTCCCGTGAAGACCTCCTTGCCGCCCGCGCGGACCATGTTTTCAGCGACCTGTCGCAGGCCATTGACGTGATACCTCACCTTGTGGCCTCTGACTAGATCGCATGCCGCACCGGTTGGTTGGCCTACCCTCCCGGTGTAAACACATCAGTGCCGCAAGGCGCCCTGGGATGCCTTCTCCATCCAGTGCCTGCGGAATGAGGCCCGCGGTATCAAACCCGAAGACCTCCCTGCGCTCACATGCTGAATAATCTGCTCCGCGCATTCGCGCGCGGAGAACGCCGCGGAGTTCACGGTCATGTCGTATTCATTTCCCGAATGGGCATGAAGCGCAGTGAACCTGGTCAGGCCGATCTGCCTGTCTCCCCTTTCCTGTTCTCGCCTCTCCAAAACGTCAATAGGGCACAGAACGCCCACGAAGTAATATTCAAAAGGTGAAAAAAGGGCTTTGCACTCCCTGGCCCACGCCTTGTCCATAAGCACATGGTCGATCACCAGATCGAGCCCGGAACGGCACATGGCGGCGCACGCGTGGTGGAAACCGCTCATGATCCTGTGACCAAGGGTCCCCACGCTGATCATGACTTCAGGCGCTTCACCATGGATAGGCTGCCAGACAAAGGCCATGAGTCTGCGCGGATCCTTCCGTTTGCACTTGGACGGAATCATGCTGAATACCGTATCAATGCCCAAATGCATGTAAGGGTCTTTGAAAAGCCTTTGCAACTCTACCGCGATCGCCGATTTTCCGGAGCTTGAGGCGCCGTTTAAGAGAATGATTCTGGCTCTTTTCATGTCTTTAAGATCGGTTTTTGCCGTGGCGGTGATTTCACCCGAGGCGATTGATCGCAGGCACGGCCTGCATTTCATTACGCCGGCTGGGGCAATTCCCCGCGCACTTCAATTTCAGGCCTTTCCCCGATGGCGCTGACCTGCGCCAGGATGTAAATCAGGCAAAGAGCCCAGTAAACGCCGCTGATCCATAAAAAAGAAGTCCATTCCATGATGGTCACCTCCTTCTCCCGCGTTTCATCTCCCGGATCAAACGCGAACATATTCATTCACCATTTAAGCGTATTGTCGACCTGTCGGCAACGTATGTCCATAGGGGTTTCGCTCATTTTTGTAGGGGAAACCCCTATATCCAATTCAAGAATTCAGGCCTCTCTTTCTAATCATGGTGGAATGAACCTAATTTTTGTTGATATAAGCGAAAATATAAAGTATGAAGGATCGAGTGTTCGATAGCCACTGATGAACTACGGAAAGGTCCGCCATCATGACGCCCCCGAACCGCATATCCACCTGCCATACCGGAAAATTCAGCACAATTCTCAATAGAAGTTCCCGGTGTTTGATCTTCAGGCATCTTTCGTCCTTATTGCTTTTTCCGGTCTTTTTTCTGCTGACCGGCCCTTTCCCGGCCCATGCTCAGAATGCGCAGGAAATCGTCAAGGCCGGCTTCGACTACTGGCGGGGAGAAACCTCTTTCTCGGTGGTGAAGATGACCGTTCACCGGCCCGCCTGGGAACGGGTCTTCTCCATCAGGGCCTGGACCAAAGGGCAGGACCGGAGCCTGTTTCACATCATCGCCCCGCCCAGGGACAAGGGAAACGGCACGTTGAAAAAAGGGCGGGAGATGTGGATGTTCAATCCCAAGATCAACAGGGCAATCAAGATACCGCCGTCCATGATGTCTCAGGCATGGATGGGTTCCGATTTTTCAAATGACGACCTGGTCAAGAGCGACAGCCTCATTGAAGACTACACCCACCGGCTTGCGGGCGCCGAAGTCCACGAAGGTAAAAAAGTCTTCATTATCGAGTCGGTCCCCAAGCCGGCCGCCCCCGTGGTCTGGGGCATGCAACGGCTCAAGATCCGCGAGGATCATATCGTTCTTGAAGAGATATTCTTTGACGAGGACCTGAAACCGGTCAAGATAATGACGGCCCATCAGATAGAAACCATCGACGGACGACTCTTTCCCAGGACCTGGAAAATGCGGAAGTCCGATGTGCGGGACGAGTACACGCTCATGGAATACGACGAACTCAAGTTCGATATTCGAATATCCGACAGCGTTTTCACGCTCACCTCCCTCAAGAACCCGAAGATGCGATAATTTCCCGGCCGAAGGCGGGAAATTATGGGAGCACAGGGTGATCATCGACATTAAAATGGCCTGGCGCAACATCTGGCGCAATACCAGGAGATCCATTCTGACCATCTCCGCCATTGCCTTTGCCGGCGTACTGCTGATTTTTATGCTGTCGTGGCAATTCGGATCCTACGACACCATGATCAACGCCAGCGTGAAAATCCAGACGGGTCACCTCCAGGTGCAGGCCCGGGAATACCATGACAAACGCAGCGTGGATCTGGTGGTCGCCGACCCGGGAGGGGTCATGGCGCTCCTGGACCGAACGGAAGGTGTTTCCGCCTATACGCCCCGCGCCGACGCCTTCTCCCTGGTTTCATCCAGGCAACGCACAGCGGCGGCCCTGGTTACGGGGATCGACCCGCTCAGGGAAGCCCGTGTATCCACGCTCAAGCATAACATCCGCGAAGGTGTCTTCCTGTCGAAGGGGGACACCGATCGGGCCCTGGTTGGAAGGCTGCTGGCGGAACGCCTGAAAGTGGGTCTGGGAGATGAGCTGGTGCTGCTCGGCCAGGGACGCGACGGTTCCGTGGCGGCCGCGGTCGTGGTTGTGAAAGGCATATTCGACACCGGCCTGGACGAAATGGATCGCTCGGTGGTCGCTATACCGCTCGCCTTTTT
>JAFDKD010000382.1 GCA_019307165.1 Deltaproteobacteria bacterium
ATACTGCATATACATGCTTTGTTCTTCTGAAGCTGGAAGAAAGGGCGTATGAACTGGTGTATGACTCGCCATTTGATCAAGACTATCCCTACTGGGAGAATGTCGTAGCCGGCTGGCAGTATGTGTTCAATTCATCAAGGACCTTGAAGCAAACGCCCCTTGGCCTGCAGGATCATACCGCTCTGCCTGGAACCGGAACCGTGGATGACCCTGATACGAACAGCAATGGATACGGGGTCTATTTCGTCGGATCAGGCCATCCGGTTTATACAACGGGTGTCTGTTTGATAGCGCTTGAGGCCAGCGGCACGCCGGACAGGGCCAATGACGGCGGGCTCGATTTTGATAGCAATGGAACGGATACCTTCAAGGAACTCGCCCAGGAGGCTGCGGACTGGCTGGCCTGGGCCCAGGCCGATTCCGGGATCTTCGAGGGCGGCTGGTCTTATCAGGCCAAAAACAACTTGGGTGATCATGCTGATCAGTCCAACTCCGGTTTCGCTGTGATGGGCCTGGCAGCTGCAGAGGCCTTCAGCTGCACTGTTCCCTCCTGGGTGAAGACCGAGCTGAACGTATGGATCGGCGCCATCCAGTACACAGGTGGCGGCGACGACGACGGCGGCTCGCGGTACACCCCCATTTCGATGTGGGTCAACCAATACAAGACCGGCCACCTGATCATGCAGATGGTGTTTGTGGGCGATGATACCAGCACGTCGCGGTTCCAAGATGCCCTGGCCTATATCGAGTGGAACTGGCGGGATGCTGATGATGGATGCTCCGACGGGCAAGATGGCTGGGGCTACAACGTCAGCCCGGCCTCCTATCTGGCCATGTTCAGCCTCATGAAGGGCCTGGTTTATGCCGGTATCGACCTGCTGGACACGGACGGCGACACCTCGCGCGACGACGACTGGTTCAACCAGGAGCCGCCGGTCACGCCTGCGGAGGACTTTGCCAGCGTTCTCGTGGCGCAGCAAAATGCGGACGGCTCCTGGTCCGGTTGTTGCTGGGGAAGTCCGATCATGTGCACCGTCTGGTCGCTCCTCACCCTGGAGAAGATATCGCCGGAACCGCCGGGCAGCATCACCATTAAAAAAATGACGGATCGCCCTGAGTTATCAGGCGAGTTCGAATTTATCGGCCAGGATGTGAACAGCCCCGACGAAGAGCCCATTGCCTTTTACCTCTCCCATGGTGACAGTCTTACAGAAACCGAGATCCCACCCGGCGACTACTCAGTGGTTGAGTCTTATTTGAGGCTATGGCAACTTACTGATGTCGTGTGCACGGGCGGTGACTATGAAAGCATTCCGGGCGGCGTATTGATCCACCTGGACGCCGGGGAAGACGTCATCTGCACGTTTAACAATAAGAGCGAAGTGCCTATCCCTTCACTCACGCACTGGGGAGTGATCATCGGCTTTGCCCTGCTGATGGGCGCGGGCCTGTTCAGGATTAGGAAAAAACGAAAAAACTAAATTTGAGCTGAGTCGGATAAGCCCGGGCATTATTGCCCGGGCTTTTTTTGGTGTGCCCGGCATGGGCAAGCCACTTGGGGGTGGAAGGCCCCTGCAGACAAGGAAGTGGTTCCTTTTAGGCGACGGCAAGCGAGTCCGCATGGCTAGGCCAAGCCTAAAAAATCTACAAAATTTCTTAAAAATTTACGTGCCGGCATTACTCCAAGCAGCGCTAATTTTTGGATTCTGGAATTGAGTATCTGACCTGCGATATGCTATGAACCACAGTAACGGATGAAGGCAGGACGCCTAAGATATCCAAAAGAACCCTCATTTGTGATATTTCTCGTTTCTCATAATGGTGAAGGCCCGGTAAAGCTGTTCCAGGAGGATAAGCCGGGCCATTTCGTGGGTAAAGGTGAGTCGGGAGAGCGAAAGGGTTTCCCGTGCCCTGTTCAGGACCTCCTCCGACAGGCCAAGCGGGCCGCCGACGATAAAGGCGACAGGCGCCCCCGATTGCACAAGACCCCCCAGTTTTTCCGAAAATTCTTCTGAATCATATACCTTTCCGGACATCTCCAGGGCGATTACATGGTCCCGGGGCCCCACCCTCTTGACAATGGAACGCCCTTCCTTGGCCAGGATTTCCCGTTCTTTTCTTCCCTTTGCGATTCGTTCCGGTTTGACCTCCACCCATTCAAGCCGCGTGTACCGGGCAAGGCGCTCCATATAGAACGTTTCCCCTTTCCGCAAAAAAGGGGACCGGGTGCGGTCCACGACGATGATCCTGATCGGCAACGCCGGCTACCTCTTCTCAAGCCCAAGTTTTTCGGCAATTTCCGCGGCCATCTCTCGAACAAAAACTTTCATATCATCTCCCGACAGGGGTTTGCCCGGCGAGGGATACACCTGGAGTTTCGGCGGCCGGACATCGGTCGGGGCATTTTTCAACTCCGGCCGGGGCTTGACGTCAAACTCAGGCGGAAAACCGTCATTGAAATACATCTCCTGAAATACGGCAAACTTGAGAACGTGGGCCGTGGAATCCAGAACTCCCACCTCCTGGGGCCCCACAAGATTCTGCTCAACGGCCCGTTGAAATCCGGCCAGGGACTCCCCTCCCTGGGTACAGGCGATATTCCCGTTTCGATTGGCCACGATCATGGCGTCCATGATTTCCTGTTCCTTGACCTGGACAATGAAGATTTTCTTGGTTCCGGCCGCGCGATCATACGCCGTGGCCAGTTCAATGACCCTCGGCATGGACACCGGGTTGCCGATCATGGCGGCCTGGGCCACGCTCGGTTGGACCGCCACCGGGGAGAAACGGCGGTGTTCCGGGTTTTTTTCAAGATAATAGCGAAATACAGGGTCCGCGTGTTCGGATTGAACGCCTATGATTTTGGGAAGGTCGCCAATAACGCCCGCTTCGTGGAATTTCAGAAACCCGCTCATGACCGCGGAGATGTTTCCGGCGTTGCCGATGGGGAGGACAACGACCTTGTCACCGACTTCATAATCGAAATCCTGTGCAATCTCAAATGAGAATGATTCCTGGCCCAGAATGCGCCAGCTGTTTTTCGAGTTGAGAAGGGCAACGTGGTAGTCCTCGGCCAGCGATTCAACCACTTTCATGCAGTCATCGAAAACGCCCTGGATTTCGAGGACGTCGGCCCCGCTTCCGAGAGGCTGGGAGAGTTGCTGCGGCGTGACTTTGCCCTTGGGCAGCAGTACCGCGGACGTAATGAAGTCCCCCAAATACGAGGCATACAGGGCCGCCGAGGCCGAGGTGTCTCCGGTAGACGCGCATATGGCCGGCAGCTTTGAGATTCCCTTTTCTTTTGCCAGGGCGTTGATGTAGCTCAGGGCGCAGGCCATGCCTCTGTCCTTGAACGATGCGCTGGGATTCAGGCCGTCGTTCTTAAAATAGAAATCGCGACCGGCCAGGTCCCTGAGGCGCGAATTGGCCTCGACCAGAGGGGTGTGTCCCTCCCCCAGGTATATGATCCGCTCCAGAGGAATGACCGGCGCCATGAATTCATAATAACGGAAGACGCCCTTCAAGGCGTTTTGGTTGAGCATGCGACGGTGGTCGAAAATGCTGCGCCAGGTTTTTCCCCCCAGTCGATGGATATCGTCGATGTTTTCGTTCTTTAGCAGGAGAACGCTGCCGCAATGGGGGCAGGTATACAGAAGCCGGTCGATTCCGAACGATTTGTTGCAGCCAAGGCATGTATAGGTCATTCGACCCGTCGGCTCCGGTATGATGTAAGGCCGGATCTGTTCCGGAAATTGCTCGATTTTCACCTTTTTCGCCCCTCCTGAAACAATCCTTCGCTATTCGGCGGATCTTCCCGGGAAACACACCGGTAGGCCGGTTGCCGATCGCTGAAAACGCCATTTGAAAATGACTGTAACTATATCAAAGATAGTATAAACGGATGGTAAATGCAACAGACTGACGGTATTCCGATAGCGGGCCGGATCAATGCCTCGAGTGCGGCGGATATGGGCGCCGACGCCACGGGAGGGCCGGCGGTGGCCCTTGCATTTCGTAAGCCCGGTACCGGGTCTTGATTCCCTTTGACATCTCCTGCGTTATTTGGGAAAACTCAATCCCATGGAATGGGTGCGGAAAATGGGCGCGGCGTCGCTCGAATCGGTGGCGCATGTGGGGGTTTTCGGCTTGTTTTTTTGCAAGGCGCTTTTTTATTGCTTCGCGTCGCCCCTGAAGGTTAAGCGGGTCATCAAACAGATTCGATTCATCGGTTGGCAGTCCCTTCCCGTAATTGTCCTGACCGGCGGGTTTGCCGGAATGGTCTTGGGTTTTCAAGGGTTTTACAGCCTCAGCCGTTTTGGGTCGGACGCCTTTCTCGGGCCCAT
>JAFDKD010000383.1 GCA_019307165.1 Deltaproteobacteria bacterium
CCTGGGGGCGAGCACCTTCGGGGTGTACGCCAATGCGCTGGAGGTGGCGGGAGACATCAGTGGTGGCACGCCGGTAGCAGGCCAAGCCGCGTTGAGCAACTTCAACCAGCTGCTGACCTTCACCCCGGCGGGCAACCTGCCGGAGGATGTACCGATCCACATTCGCCTGACCGATGGTTTGCGCGATACTTGCGGCAACCCACTGCAGACGCCGCCCAATGGGGTGAAGCTGTTCAGCTTTACTACCCAGCCACCGGATTCCGAGGCACCGCCTGCCCCGGACGTCAATCCGCTGCCGGTACTGACCAACCTGAACAGTCTCACCGTCAGCGGTTCGGCCGAGGCGTTGAGTACGGTAACGGTAACCGGGGGCAGTAGCCCGGCAGTTCGGGCCTGTTCAATGTGTCCACACCGATCAGTCCGGATCAGTCCAATACCCTGCAGGTGCAGGCCACGGACGCCTCGGACAATGCCTCGGCGTTGACCACGCTGGACACGGCGGGCAACCCACTGGTGGTGATCAACGACAGTACTGCACCGGTGGTTAATGCCATTGCCCCGGCCAACGGTGCGACGGGTATACCGCGCGATGACGTGATCACAATCGCCCTCAGCGAGCTGCATGATCCGGACACGGTCAACAGCCTCAATGTCTCGGTCGATGGCGGCGCAGTGGGTGGCACACTTGCACTGGACGGTGCCTCGGGCTTTACTTTTACACCATCCGGCCTGCTGGAGTTCAACCGCACCTACACCGTGCGTCTACGCGCCAACGGTGTGCGTGACCGCGCCGGCAACGGTTTTACCAGTGACTTTGTGACTACCTTCACCACTGAAGATTTCCCGGCCCCGGTGCTGACGAATGTCGCACCCAATAGCGCAGTGCAGGGTGCAACGGTTCAGGTGACCTTTACAGGTACCGATCTGGCTACTGCCAATGGCATTGTGTCTGCAAATACGGGGATCAGTGGCAACATTGTCAGCACAACCGATACCCAGGTTACTGCACAGATTACGGTGGCGTCGTTGGCGGCCACTGGTGTGACCACACTCGGTATTACCACTCTGGGTGGTAGCACCACGGTGCCGTTCACAGTGGTGCAGAAACCACCGGTGATCACCGGCATTGTTCCCGGCAGCGCTGTGCAAGGACGGACGGTCAATGCCGAAATCCGTGGCAGCGGCCTGACGAACGTCAGTTCCCTGAGTATTGATGGTACCGGTGTTACGCTGACCAACCGCGGTACCGGCGACGCCGACGATACCCGTGTCGATGTCGAGTTCGCCATTCAATTTTCCGCACCTGGTGGCGCGCGCACGGTGACCGTGACCACCGCCGGTGGAACTGCAACGGGCAGCTTTAGCATTGCGACCAACCAGCCACCACTGGCCAATGCCGGCCTCGACCAGACCGTAACAGAAGGCGATACGGTGACACTCGATGGCAGTGGTTCAAGTGATCCCGACAGTCAGCCAATCAACTTTGCCTGGACACTGACCAGCGTGCCGGTAGGCAGTACGGCAACGTTGACAGGCGCCGACAGCGTCAGTCCGGGCTTTACAGCAGACCTGCCGGGTCAGTACCGTGCGGAACTGGTCGTGGATGACACGGCGCTGTTCTCGAGTTCTGACGAGGTGGTCATCACCGCCGAGCCTATCCCCGATACCATCACCCTGACACCTGATCCGGCGCAGCTGCTAACACGTGCCAGCCTGACAATGACGGCGAGCCTGAACGGCCCGGCGCCGGCGGGCGGTCAGATCATTGATCTCGTTGCGAGTAACAGCACAGTCACGGTGCCAGCAACGGTCACGGTGCTCGAGAGCGCTACCAGTGTGACCTTTGCGGTGGATTCCAACACTGCGACTGGCCCGGTCAACGTCGTTGCCAGTGCAACCGCGTTCACTGGAGACAGCGCCCAGGTGACGGTCAATGCGCGTGACTTCAGCCTGCTCATACCTTTGGTAGGAATCGACCGTACGGAGTCGGGTACCCTTACATTGGCTCAACCAGCGCCCACTGGCGGTGCCACCATTGCACTGTCGATCGCTGACGCTGGTGTAGCCACGATCAGTCCGACATCGGTGACTATTCCGCAAGGTCAGACTACAGCCAGCTTTGATGTGACCGGCGGAAACAGTATCGGTTTCACCAGTGTCATCGCCAATGGCACGGCTGAAGGTTATACCTCGGTCAGCGACCCGATCACCGTCACCGACCGTCTTATCGACCTACCAGGTACTCGCGAACTTGCTCTGGGTGAGACCCTTGATATCCCGGTCCTGATTGCACCGGAACCGGCCGCGGTCGGTGGCGTAGCGATTACGCTTACCAGCAGCGATCCATCGGTGATTGAAGTGCTTACACCCAATATCACTGTGCTGGAAGGCGAGTATATCGCTATGGCGACAATTCGAGCCAGTAGCACCGCCATAGGTGCCGTGAGCATCACCGCCAGCAGCGCTGGATTTGCGTCTGATGTGCTGGCTGCCCAGGTTACGACTTCACTGGATATCCTGGAATCTTCAGTTCAGTTCGATGTTGCGGAAAGTGACAGCTTCTATATCCGACTCAATAGTGCTGGCCAGCCGTTCACGGCACCGGCCGGTGGCTTTACGGTATCCCTGAGCGTGGATGACGCGACCTGTGTATCGATTCCATCGACAGTTACGATCCCTGAGGGTCAATCTCTGGTTCAACAAGGATTGAGCTTTGGCGGCACAGCGGGCGTACCCTGTAATGCAACAGTAACCGCCAGTCATCCCTTGTTCGGGACTGATACGGTTAACGTTACCGTAGGACCACAGCTAGATGATCTTGGGTCGATTACTGTCAGCGATTACGCGAGTAGCAACAACATGGTGGGTGGTGGCCTGCAGGCGCAGTACCGGGTGACACTGTCAAACGGTAGTCATGGCGGTGTCACTGTTCAGTTGCGCAGTAGTGACCCTGGCACTGCGTTGCTTGCCCCCGATGCGCTTACTGCGGGCGATGCGGTGCTTGAGCTGACATTTGCCGATGGTCAGACGACCAAGTACTTCTACGTGCAGGGTATGTCGGGTGCAGTGGGCACGACGAGCATCACGGCAACGGAACCGCGCTTCACGGACGCGGTGGATACGGTGGATGTGGTGGCACCGGTGCTGCAGATCAACAGTCTGGGCACGAGCTCCACAATCAACACGTTATCAGGGCAGATAGCAGATGATGCATTTTATGTTGGTACGGGTATTCCGAGTACACCGGGTGGTTCGCTGTGGAGAAACCAGGTCGTGAGTGCAGCGGCGGGCCCGTTGACGGTAAACCTGGCGAGCAGTGACACGGCGATTGCCTCGCTGACCACGACGGGTGGCACGGCGGGCACGGCACAGGTAACGGTGGCGGTGAACATTTCCAACTCGCCAACCAACGTGGCTTCCGGCGGTGTGGCGCGCAGCTTCCCGCTGTTTACCACGGCGTTGACGGGTTCAACGGACATCACGGCGACGGCGACTGATTTTGGTGCGGCACCGGTGAAAACGGTGAACATCACGGTGACGCCGGCGTCGATGACGGTCTACGATAATGCGAGTAGCAATAACATGGTGGGTGGTGGCTTACAGATACAATACCGGTTGATCCTGAGTGGTGGCAGTCACGGAGGTGCGACGGTGCGGTTGACCTCGGGTGATTCGGCCATTGCGTTGGTATCACCGGATACGACCACGGTGGGCAGCACGTTCATTGATGTGTTCTTTGCCGATGGTCAGACGAGCAAGTACTTCTATGTGCAGGGTATATCGGGTGCAGTGGGCACGACGAGCATCACGGCAACGGAACCGCGCTTCACGGATGCGGTGGACACGGCGAATGTAGTGGCGCCGGTATTGCGGGTTTTGAGCTTAACGACATCGACGACGGCAACGGCGGCCAATGATCCGTTCTACATCCAAACTGGCATTAAGTCTGGTATCAGCTTCTGGCGGGCACAGAGTGTGAGTGCGAGTGAGACTCTGCAAATCTTGCTGGAAAGCAGTGATGGCGCACTGTGCAGATTGGTTACCGCCGCAACCATCGGTTTATCAGCAACAGTTGAGATTCAGGGTAACCAGAGTAACTCACCGACGAGCGTAGGTACTGGCGGTGTAGAGTTCGATCCAATGGCTGCGGGTTCATGCACGATCTCGGCGATAGCCATCGATTATGACAACACCTTCCCGAGTGCTGCTCAACTGGTGAATGTTGCACCCTGACGGGTGTCAGTAGATGCAGACAGAGACCGGCACTCTATTATGAGGGCGTGCTTATCGTCACCGGAACAGTGCTTGGTGTTGAAAGTGGGATCTGGATAAGGATACAAAAGGTATGCGCCCGGTTTTATTGATAGGTCTTTTGTTGATGATGAGCAGTGTAATGGCTGATCCGGTATTAAAGGTGGCTATGCACTCTCTAGAGTTAGATGAAATCACCGAACTGGGTGAGGTCGATGTTGATGGCGTGGGCAGGGTGAAGCTGACAGCGAGCCGAAACAATAAGCAAGTGGTGATTAAGGCGGCAGGCCCGGGGCAGGAGTTATTGGGGCGTGCTGAAACCACAGTCGGGTTGGCGGAAACACCGGTTTATGTGCGTACTCCGGACGGGCTCAG
>JAFDKD010000038.1 GCA_019307165.1 Deltaproteobacteria bacterium
CCTGCCTCCTTTAATATCGTATTCGCCAATGGTATGTTTTCGGTTGATCCACAATTAGGTCTACCAGAAAAAAACCTTCGTTTTCAAGTATTAGATTTATTCCATCTTCAAAATCCCGTTTTTGAGTTTGATGATCATATTGACAGAACCCCGGATTCAAGGTAAATATCCGGGGCCATAGGACCCGGCTTTTAGGTCGCCCCCATAGGGGGCCTTGTTAATCACCGAGTCCTGTAAGTGACTAAAGTGATCTAAAGTGCCTAGAGTGCCTAAAGTGAAGGACTTTTTGACATTTCATATGATTGATGAGCGAAGCTCTTACACAACTTTAGCTCACTTTAGCTCACTCAGAACTTTAGCTCACTTCATGGTTCGCATTTCCGCAATGGCATAGCCAGACAACTCTGACCTGGCCCAGAGGACCAGGTTTTGTAAATGAAACATCCCTCAGTCTAACCCAAGCGTTGCGTTGACCACCCAATTTGCCCGATATGTGAAGGAGCCGCCACTCATGAATGTATCAGAAATCATTCAGACACATGTGAGGGAACACCCCGAAAAGACGGCCATCATTTTTGAGGATCGCCGCATCTCATATGCTCAACTTGACGATCTGGTTAACCGCGCCGCGGAAGCACTGGTGATGCGCGGGTATGGGAGGGGGGATGTGCTCTCCCTGTTTCTTCCCAGCCTTCCGGAACTGATTATCGGCTATCTGGGCACGGTCCGGGCCGGCATTACCCTGAACCTGGTAAACGCCATGCTGCAGAAGACGGAAGTCGCATACATCCTCAACGACTGCCGGAGCAAAGGCGTGCTGGTGGATCTGGCAAGGCTGCCGATTATCGAGGCGGTCCGTCCCGATGTGGCGTCATTGACGGACGTGATCGTGTTGGAGAAAGAGGGCAGGGGGGCGTACGCCAGTTTTCTGGCCATGCTGGATGAGGGCGCCGGCACATTCGAGGGACCCGAGACCAAGGGGAGCGACCTCTGCCATCTCATGTATACTTCGGGCACCACCGGTTGGCCCAAGGGGGTCATGGCCACCCACCTCAATATTTGGCACAACTGTAAGAAATTCGGCAGGGTTCACTTCACGCCCGATGATGTTCTCATGGTGGCCACCCCCATCTTTCACTGCTGGGGCCTGGTCAACGGGACATTCGGCATGCTTTCGGCCGGGGGCACCGTAATCACGGTAGAACGATTTTACCCGGAAAAGACCCTGGACGACATCGAAAGATTCAAACCAACCGCTTTCCAGGGCGTGCCCCCCATGTATAACCTCCTCCTCAAGCAGCCGGACCTGGACAAGCGGGATATTTCCTCCGTTGTTTTCTGCCTGTCCGCCGCCACCAAGATGCCGGAAAACCTCATCCGACAAGTGGAGGAAAAAATGAACTGGCGGTACGCCGAGGCCTGGGGTCTTACGGAAGTCTCCTGCGTGGGCGCCACCTCCCCTTACACCGAAACCCGCATCGGTTCCTGCGGCAGGGGAATGGACGATGCGGTCATGAAGGTGATCGATGAGAAGGGGGCGACCCTTCCGCCGGGGAGGCAGGGGGAATTGTGCGTCAGGGGCACCTGCGTCACCAACGGATATCTCAATAAGCCGGAGGCCACGGCGGACGCCTTTGATGCGGATGGGTGGTTCCATTCGGGCGACATTGCCTACATGGACGATGAGGGGTATGCGTACATCGTGGACCGCAAGAAAGACATGATCAACGTCGGAGGGGAGAAGGTCTTCCCGTCCGAAGTGGAAGACATGATGCTGGAGCACCCCAAGATAAAGGACCTGGTCATCGTGGGCATCCCCGACGACCTCAGGGGCGAGGCGCCCAAGGCCTTTATCGTGCCCGGGGAAGGGGAGACCCTGACACTGGAAGAGATCAGGGAATTCTGCAAGCCGAAAATGGCCCCTTATAAAATTCCATTGGCCGTGGAATTCCTGGACGAGATTCCCAGGCTGGCATCGGGTAAGGCGTTGAGGCGCCGGCTGAGGGAGACAAATTCGTAAACATCATGAAGGAGAGGCAATTCCATGGATTACAAACACATTCTGTACGAAGAAAAAGAGAGCATCGGTATCCTGACCCTTAACAACCCGGAAAAGCGCAACGCTTTGGGCAGGGAAGCGGAAGAGGAGATTATCCATTGTATCCAGGATGCCGGAAATCGCGCCGATGCCAAGGTGATCATTTTCAAGGCCGCAGGCGATATTTTCTGCGCGGGCCATGACCGGAAAGAAATCCTGAACCAGCCCCTGTCCAGCATTCGGCGGCTGTTTCAGACCTCCTTCAACATGATGAGCGCACTCCGCACCGCGCCCCAGTGCATTATCGCCCAGGTGCAGGGTATCGCCATGGCCGGCGGGTGCCACCTGGCCGCGGGCTGCGACCTGATTACGGCCGGGGAGGAAAAGGCCAGGTTCGGGATGACGGGGCTGATCTACTCATACAACTGCTCCACGCCCACGGTGGCCGTGAGCCGGGCCGTTCCCCAGAAGAAGTGCTTTGAAATGCTCATGACTGCGAACCTTTACACCGCGGCGGAGGCACAGGCCTTTCACCTGGTCAACAAGGTCTTTCCCGACGACAAACTGGACGAGATGACCTTTGCCTGGGCCAAGGAGATCGCCCGGCCCAGCAAATACGCCATTGCCATGTCCAAGCAAGTCTTTTACGCCCAGTCCGAGATGACCGAGCAGCAGGCCTATTACTATGCCAAGGAGATGATGGCCATGGCCGGTGTGAGCGTCAACTCCATTGAAGGGTTCACCGCATTTATAGAGAAGCGCGACCCGGTCTGGGACGAATCGACCGTATTTTGAACGGACTAGATAGCGCCAACCTCTTTGAAACCGCTTATTTCTTTAGTTGAAAAGCCCCAATCCGCGAGCACCTCTTCCGTATCGACCCCCGGCGGGGATGCGGCTTTTCGAATTTCGGGCACGGTCCTTGAAAATCGCGGCGCAGGTCCGGGCTGGATGACACCGTCAATTTCAACAAATGTACCGCGCGCTATATTGTGCGGATGCTTTACGGCCTCATCCAGGGTGAGTACGGGCGAAAAACAGACATCCGACCCTTCCATGATATCGCACCACTCGTCGCGCGTCTTGGTCCTGAACACGGCCGCGATCTTTTCTTTTAGATCAGGCCACTTATTCATATCCATCTGCTCGGAGAAATCCGGATCATCCGCCAGCCCCGTGTGCTTCAGCAGAAGGGCGTAGAACTGAGGTTCTATGGAGCCCACGCAGATATATTTGCCGTCCTTGGTGTCGTAGGTGTCGTAAAAATGCGCGCCCCCGTCCAGGAAGTTGCTCTGACGCTCGTTGCTCCAGAATCCCGCCGAATGGAATGCGTAGAACATGGCCATGAGCGTGGCGGCGCCGTCCACCATGGCCGCATCCACCACCTGGCCGGCGCCGGAGCGCTGGGCCTCGTACAGGGCGCATGCCACGCCAAAGGCCAAAAGCATGCCGCCGCCGCCGAAATCGCCCACGAGATTAAGCGGGGGGGGCGGCTTCCGGTCACGCTGGCCGATGGAGTAAAGCGCGCCGGTCAGGGCGATGTAGTTGATGTCGTGGCCCGCCGCGCTCGCCAGGGGGCCTGACTGACCCCAGCCGGTCATGCGGCCGTACACCAGCTTCGGGTTCCGTTCCAGGCACACGTCCGGACCCAGACCCAGGTCTTCCATCACGCCCGGCCGGAAGCCTTCGGTTAAGGCGTCCGCCTGTTCGATCATCCGGAGAACGGCCTCAACGGCTTCGGGCTTCTTGAGATTCAACGCGATGGATTTTCGTCCCCGGTGGAGCAGGTTATACCTGGGCTCCACCCTTTCCACATGGCCGATGCGATCCACACGCACGATTTCCGCACCCATATCGGACAACATCATCGAGCAAAACGGCCCCGGTCCGATTCCGCCGATTTCCAGAATTTTTACTCCCTTGAGTGGCCCCATTCAAAAACCTCCTTAACTGGTGTTCAAGTATTTCATTCTCATTCGTAATCCCTGCGAAGTATGGGATCCAGGCGCCCGTTCTTCTGGATCCCCGCCTTCGCGGGAATGACGGATTGATGCTGCATTCGGTGACTTTCTCAAAAAATGACCAGTACGTCTACCCATAAAAAAGCCCCGCCTATACCGGTGGGGCTTTTTTTTTGCATAATGTCTTATCGGCATACGAAGGCCTATTTCTGATTCAAGACTTCCTCCGGCACAATGCCCTCCAGATGGGGGAATGTATCTTTCATGTGCGGGATCTGCATGGCCTCCATGAACTGTTGCTGAAAGTCCTCTTCAACGGTCAACTCGATGTATTCCACGTTTCGGGATACCCAGTTGGCCTCTTCCCGCTTTTCCCGGTTGAGCAGGGCCGCCCTGGCCCCGTCGCCCGCAGCGTTGCCCACGGACTGGATCTTTTCGATTTCACAGTCGGGGAACAGCCCCATGGTCAGTGCCTTTTCCCTGTCCACGTGAGTACCGAAGGCGCCGGCGATCTTGACCGTGTCCACCTTTTCGATGCCCATCCGGCGCATCATGAGCTTGCACCCGCAGTACAGGGCCCCCTTGGCCAGCTGGATCTGGCGGATGTCCTTCTGGGCAATGACCACGTCCTTGCCGATGCTGGTTTCGTCCTTCCAGGCAATAACGAATTCCGGCTGCTTGTTGTTGGGGTTTTTCCGGAACCGCTCCGATTTCTGCTCCGTGTTGAAACGCCCGCTTTTTAGAACCACACCCGAACTGTAAAGTTCCGCCAGAACGTCCAGGATGCCTGACCCGCAAATGCCCTTGGTCTTCATCTCTTCGGGCTTGGAAAAACTGCGCCAGGCGTCCCGGCCGATAACCTTGTAGTCCACCTCGTGGGTTTCCGGGTCGATCTTGATGCGCTCGATGGCCCCGGGCGCGGCGCGCATGCCGAAGGTCAGCTGGGCGCCTTCCATGGCGGGCCCGGTGGCGCAGCTGGAGGATATGAGTTTCTCCTTGTTACCCAGGACCAACTCGCCGTTGGTGCCGATATCGATGATGAGCTGGATCTCGTCGCTTTTGTAAGGCTCCTCCGCAATGAGCACACCCACGTTGTCGGCGCCCACAAACCCGGCCTCATTGGGCAGCACGTGGGCATAAGCGCCCTTGTTAATGGCAATGCCCAGGTCCCTGGTCTTGATATCGAGCCCGCGGTGATTGACGGGAGGGAAGGGGGCCAGGCCCACGTGTTCCGGGTCGAGTTGGAGGAGGATGTGGTGCATGGCCGTGTTGCAGACCAGGGTGATATCTTCAACATCGTCCAGGGTCAGACGCACGTATTCCTTCCCCTCCTCGGGCGTCTCCACCCATTCCTCCGTTTTTTCGTCCCCATCCTTTTTCTTGACCTTCTTCTTCGGCGGGTGGGTGGACTCCACGGCCTGCCGTATGATGGTGTTCAGCCCTTCAATGATGTCCCGGCTCATTTTTTCGAGACCGCCCGGATTCATCATGTGGTAGGTGATACGGCTCATGACGTCCTCCCCGTACTTGCACTGGGGATTCATCATGGACTCCGTGCCCAGCACTTCCATGGTGTTCAGGTTGCAGAAATACCCCGCCACCGTGGTCGTACCGATATCGATGGCGATGCCGTAGCAGTCTTCCACTTCCCCGGGAAGGACCCGGATGACCTCGCGGTCCATCCAGACGCTCACCGTGATCTTCCATTTCCCATCGCGAAGGGCATTGGGCAGTTCCCGCAGGGTAAAAAAGTCGATGTTGAGGTCCTGAAGGCCATGTTCGCGGTAGAGTGCGTCGCAGATTCTCTCGAAGTCGGCGGTAGGGTCTTCAAAGGTGGGCGCGGTCACTTCCACGGTGTAACGTTTGACCGCCGGGTTGTGGTCGATGTGGATGTCGCGGGCCGCTTTGCTGACCACCTGCTTGCCCGCTCTGGACTCCTCGGGCACGAAGATAAGGGCATCGCCCTCTAGCTTTGCGCAGCAACCCAGGCGAAACCCGGCCTCCCGTTCTTCGTCGGTGACAAATTTCTCTTCTTCCTCCTGCCACGGAGAAACATGCGAGGGGTCGGATTCGATGCCGTATTTTTCAAAAAACCCTTTCTCAATACGGACCTTGCACTTACCGCAGACCTTTTTCTCCCCGCAGAGGGCTTCGATGTCCGCTCCCAACTCCCTGGAGGCCTCGATAACGGTCAATCCGCGCTCGACTTCCCCTCTGCGCCCGGAAGGCTGAAAAATTACTTTGGCCTTTTCCATAAAACTATCCTCATTATTTATTTTGAAGTTTCCTGAGCTGGGAAATCATCTTGATGGCTTCCTGCACCGCGTTACCGGCCGATTCGGCATAACCGTCCGCCCCGAAGAGGGAGGCCACGTCGCTGGTCAGGGGCGCGCCGCCCAGCATGATTTTGACGTTCGGATTTTTTTCCTTGATCATCTGAACGACCTTTTTCATGCCCATCATGGTGGTGGTCATCATGGCGGACAGGGCTACGATCTCGGAATCGGTCCGCATCTGCTCTTCAGCAAATTTATCCAGGGCCACGTCTCGCCCCAGGTCGTGGACCGTGAAACCGGCCACTTCAAACATCATTTTGATCAGGTTCTTGCCGATGTCGTGAACGTCTCCCTGGACGGTGCCGATGACCACCTGTCCCTTGATGCTCGAACTCAGGTCTTCCATCTTGATATGGGGTTTCAGGATGTCCAGGCCGGCGTACAGGGCGTCGGCCGCCATAAGCAACTCAGGCACGAAATACTCGTGCTGGTCATATAGATTGCCTACCACTTCCATGCCTGCGGCCAGGCCGTTCATGACCGCGTCATAGACGTTCAACCCCTCGTCAAGGACCTTCTGGGACGCTTCCCTGACCTTGTCCTCTTCGAAATTGACGACCCCTTCGTTCAAAATCGTCAGCAATTCTTCGCGCAGTTCTTCTTTACCCATGGTATCCCTCCTTTATTTCATGCGAATCGTTTTACTGATATCTGATCTCCGACTTCTGACCTCTCGAATCCGGAAACAGACGTTTTCGGGTTCGCTATATTCTCCCCACCGCCGCGGTCGGGGCCTTGCCGATTTCTTTGATGTTGCGGTTGATCGCCTCCATGTTCTCCGATTTGAGTTCGGGCCAGATGTCGCATCCGGGCCAAACCGCGTCCACGCCGTCGTCGATGCATTTCTGAATGGCGGCCCGGATCTCCTCCCGGGTCGCGGTGCTGGGCAGGTCAAATCCGTTGTAGTCGCCGAAAAGCAGGATCTTGTCCCCGATTATCTTTCGTGTATCGGGCATGGTGTTCTTGTGATCCACGCTGATCACATCGGCGCCGCAATCATTCATCAGGTCCATGATCAGGTCGGTGGAGCCGCAGATGTGGAGGATCCTGGGGGAGTCCCATGCCTCGAAAATCTTCCTGAGCCTGGGCTGGATGAGCGTCTTGAACATGCGCGGGCTCAGGAGGTCGGCGCCCGTGCCCATTTCCCGCAGGCTGACGAAGTCGGCGCCGATGTCGCGGTAGTGATTCCCCAGGTCAATAAGCAGGTCGGTCATTTTGTCAAGAAGTGCTTCTACTTTGGCCTTTTCCTTGATGGACATCTTCATGAGCACGTCCAGCTCCACCAGCTGGCCGGCAAGGGTAAAGGGCCCCAGCAGCCAGGTGCCGATGGCGTGGGTTTCGCCGATTTTTTCCTTGAGGATTTTGATGGCGCCGTCCACCACGGGCATTCTGGCCTTTCCCAGGATGTTTTCCGGAAATACCACTTCGTCGGGCGAATTCCATTTCGTGGGTATGGTGGGAAAGAGGACCCCGTCGGCATTTTCATAGATGCTGATATCCAGGCCGAACCCCTCCGGGATGGTGGTCATGTCGTAAGGGACGACGGCCGCATCAAAATCGAACATCTCCATGGTCTTGATGGCGGATTCAGCCATATTTTCCGCCGTGAGATGGATCTGTGGAAATTTGATGCCGAGGGCGTCGATGGCGGGAACGCTCACCATACCCTGACCGCTGAAACAGGGCATGGTATCGATGGGCTCCCTGGCAAATAGTTTAAGGACCCTTTCTCTTGATGTCATTTCAGCCATGATTTACTCCTTTCAAATATTAATAGAGATAAATTTACCACAAAGAACACGAAGTACACGAAGAAAATGTCATTTGGGAGACTCCCCCTCCCCTTTATCCCCTCCCGCAAGGGGAGGGGAATGGTTCTCGGACAGCGTCCTGGATCTGATTGATTAAAACTTCGTGGTCTTCGTGTCCTTCGTGGTGCCGATATTACGTCCTTTATATTGAACAGGTTACTTTCTCATCCGGCCCATTTCGCCTCCGCCGCTGCCAAGGCCGCTTCGAGCGCCGGCTGCGGCTCCAGAGCGGCCGTGGGGCAGACGGCGACGCATTCCGCGCAGTCGGCGCATGTCGATTCCAGAAGGGCAATGTCCGAACACATGGTGATTCTGGCCTCGTGCCCCCGCCCCACGAAATCCAGAAACGGTTCACCGTTTCGGAGCGTGCACACGCAGACGCATTTCCCGCAGAGGATGCACCGGTTGGGGTCGCAGGTAATGTAGGGGTTGGTCTTGTTCAGAGGAACCGGTTCCTCGGGGAGATCCCTGAAATCCTCGGGCGTTTTGAGCTTTACCTTGACTTTCGCAGCCGTTTTCTGAAGAGCGCACCGCTTGTTTTTCCAGCAGTTGCGGCAGTCGAGATCATGATAGGCGATAAGCAGCTTGAAGGCCGTTTTCCTGAGCCGCTCCACATCGGGCGTCCGGGTATTGACCACCATGCCCTGGGACACGGGCAGCGTGCACGCGGTCACCGGGCCCCGTCCCTCCACGTCCACGTAACAGAGGCGGCATCCGCCAAAGGGCAGGTCCGCCTCGGGAAGGTAACAGAGGTTGGGAATATGAATTCCCGCATTCAAAGCGGCCGTCAGTATTTTCGTTCCTTTTTCCGCCTCGACCTCGATGCCGTCAATCGTCAGTTGTACTTATTCCATTATTGTCCATCCTGATTGGGCAGTTCACCGGCGGGTGACACCTTGATGATGGCGTCGTATTCGGGCGGGCAGACCTCCAGGCAGTTCCCGCACTTGACGCATTTTTCCTGATCGACCACCTTGTACCGTTTGGGGTGTTCGACAATGGATTCGGCGGGGCAGACCACCATGCAGTGTTCGCAGCCCCTGTAGCATTTCTCGGGAATAATGTAGTATGTTATCAGGTCCCTGCAGACAAGCGCCGGACAGCGTTTGTCGTGAATGTGGCTCTCATACTCTTCCTTGAAGTATTTGATGGTGGTGAGGACCGGGTTCGGGGCTGATTTCCCCAGGCCGCACAGGGACCCCTCGATGATGTCCCGGCCGAGGGATGTCAGAAGATCGATATCCTCGGGTTTGCCCTCTCCCTTGACGATGTCGTCCAGGATGCTCAGCATCTGCTTGGTTCCCAGGCGGCACATGGCGCACTTGCCACAGGACTCCTTGACCGTGAAATCGAGAAAAAAGCGGGCGGCATCCACCATGCAGTTGTCTTCGTCCATCACGATCATGCCGCCCGATCCCATCATGGCGCCCGCTTCGGTAAGGGAATCGAAGTCGATGGGGGTGCCGAGGAAGGACTCCGGAAGACAGCCTCCCGAGGGCCCGCCGATCTGAACGCCCTTGAAGCGCTTGCCGCCCGTAACGCCGCCGCCGATTTCATTGACTACGGTGTCCAGGGTGGTGCCCATGGGCACCTCGACGAGCCCCACGTTCTCCACCCTGCCCGCCAGAGCAAACACGGCCGTGCCCTTGCTTTTTTCGCTGCCGATGCCTGAGAAGAAATCGCTTCCCCGGTCCAGGATCACCGGAAAATAGGAAAAGGTCTTGACGTTGTTGAGTTGCGTCGGCTTTTGCCACAGGCCCGATTCAATGGACTGGGGAGGCCTGACGCGCGGAAAACCCCTTTTGCCTTCCAGGGAATACATCAGGGCGCTGGATTCGCCGCAGATGAAGGCCCCTGCGCCCTGGAAAACCTCAATGTCGAAAGAGAACCCCGATCCAAGGATATTTTCGCCCATGAGGCCCAGTTCCCTGGCCTGTCCGATGGCCGTCTTGAGTCTTTCCACGGCCAATGGGTATTCCATCCTCGTATAAATGTATCCCTGCGGGGAGCCCACCGTGAAGGCGCTGATGATCATGCCTTCCAGGACCGCATGGGGGTCGCTTTCCAGTACCACGCGGTCCATGAACGCGCCCGGATCCCCTTCATCGGCATTACAGATCACGTATTTCGGCGTCTCCGCCGCCTTGAAGCACGATTCGATTTTTCTCCCCGTGGGAAAGCCGGCGCCGCCTCGCCCCCGCAGTCCCGAACGTTTGATTTCCTCGATGATTTCGACCGGGTCCATCTCGAGGGCCTTGGCAAGGGCCCTGTATCCGCCCAGGGCAATGTAGTGTTGGATGTTTTCCGGATCGATGAAGCCGCAGTTCCTGAGGAGCAGCCTCATCTCGTGCTCGGCACGGGGCAGTTCGGGGATGTGGGGCGGAATGTCGTCGTCCCCTCCCTCAAGGGTCCCGATGGCGAATTCCATGCACGGGTCTTCTTCGATCAGGTAACCCTCCACCAGGCGGGAGACCATGTCAGGCTTGACATTGTTGTAGCAGATGCGCGGATAGTCGGGCCTGCTGATGACGACCAGAGGCTCGTAGTTGCAAAATCCGATGGATCCGGTCTTGATGATCCGCGCCTCCACGCTCAGCCTGCCCAGTTCTTTTTCGAATTCCGCCAGCACGTCCAGGGCGCCGGAGGCCCTGTCGCTGGTACCGGTCCCGATACGGATAACGGGTATGCCGTCCTGTTCGATCGGTTCCCATTCGGCAACGGCCTTTGCGTATATCTCTTCAAACGTCATTACGGCCTCGTTGTTCCATCTGTAAAACCTGGTCCTTTGTTCCAGGGTAGTGTTGTCTGGCTTTGCCGTCACGGAAATGCGGGCCATGAAGTGAGCTAAAGTTTTAAGTGAGCTAAAGTGAGCTAAAGTTATGGTGGAGCTTCGCTCATCAATCATATCGAATGTCAAAGAATTCCTTAACTTTAGGCACTTTAGACACTCTAGATCACTTTAGTCACTTTTTTCTTCCATCTCCATTTTCAGGTTGACCATTGCCTCA
This sequence comes from Deltaproteobacteria bacterium, assembly GCA_019307165.1. Classification (GTDB taxonomy): domain Bacteria; phylum Desulfobacterota; class DSM-4660; order Desulfatiglandales; family Desulfatiglandaceae; genus JAFDKD01. The sequence continues at coordinate 11,155 of JAFDKD010000038.1, forward strand.
TCGACTTTGGTGGAGGTCATCTTCGGGTAGATCTTGTCACCGATCATCATGACCGGGGCCAGACCGCAGCATCCCACGCAAGCGACCCTGTCGAGACTGAACTCCTTGTCTTCCGTAATGCCGCCCACTTGGATGTCCAGGGACCGCTCCAATGCTTCCAGCACCAGTCCGCCGCCCACCATGTGGCAGGCCGTGCCCATGCACATCTGGACCGGATGTCTGCCAAGGGGGGTGAACCGGAAATGGTTGTAGAAAGAGGCAACGCCGTAAATCTGGACGTCGGTCATGCCCAGGTGGTCCGCAACCTGGCGCATGGCCGCTTCCGGCAAATATCCGAACGTGTTTTGGACGGATTGGAGAATCGGGATCAGCCCGCTTTTCTCTGTCTCGAATTGGGCGAGCAGCTTGCCCGTCTCTTCCGTCATCTGCTGTTCCTCAGCCTCGCTCTCGATGCCCATTAGGCCTCCCACTCCTCCGACAGAAACTTGGGGATGTCACTTGCCTCTAACGGCCCGAGGATGATTTCCCAATCGGGAAGCTCCTCCTCCAACTCCTCCTTAAGTTTCTTGGCCACGCCCGGGATGATCAGTTTCCCATGGTTTACCTTGCCCTTCATATCGTATTTGGCGATATATTCGGCGATGGCTTCCCCGGTAAATTTTCCCGATGTCCAGGCGGCCGAAACGCCGATGCCGCCCGTATCTTTGATGCAGAGATAGGTCGGGATGTCGCTCTCCTCGATGGCGCCGGAAAAGATGAAAAAATCCAGGGCGTAGTTGGTGGTGATGAGGATCGGCGAAGTTTCGTCCGGG
>JAFDKD010000384.1 GCA_019307165.1 Deltaproteobacteria bacterium
CGCCCCGCTCCTCGACGGCCACGATTTCCCCGAGCACCTTGTTCATCAGGCCTCTTCCCTGAAGCCCGATGGATCGGCCGAAGATGGTGGTGTCGTTTTCCTGACGCCTCACCAGTTCCTGCTTGATGTTTTCGTGGACCAGGCATTCCCGGGTCGCGATAAACCGGCTGGCCATCATGACGCCCTGGGCTCCCAAGGTGAGGGCCGCGGCCAAAGAGCGCCCATCCGCAATGCCGCCCACCGTCACTACGGGGATGTTGACGGATTCGACGATCCTCGGCGTGAGCAGCATGGTGGTCACGTCGTCGTTCAAGGGATGGCCGCCCTCTTCGAGCCCCGCCGCGTAGATCCCGTCATATCCCACTTTTTCGGCATGGCGTGCGTGACGTACGGATCCCACCTTCTGAAATAATTTTACCCCGGCTTTCTTGAGCGTCTCGATCGCATCCATGCCCACGCCCCTGTCCAGTGGGGCGCCTGAAATCTCCATGGCCGCGACCTGCTCCTCGGCGCACACCTTGATGTACATCCGGTGGTGGTCCGCGGTAATGTGGAGCGAGGGAAGGATGCTGATATTGACCGTGAACGGTTTGTCCGTAAGCTTTCGGGTTTCTTGAATGGCCGCCCGAAAGTCTTCCTCCGTCTCCCAGTTCCCGGCGGTCAAATTGCCCATGCCGCCGGCGTTGCACACGGCAGCGCACAATTGCGGTTTGGAGAGCCACATCATGGCGCCGCAGATGATGGGGTATTTCACGCCGAACATTTCCGTGATGGCCGTTTTGAACATAATGATCCCTCCCTGTCAGTTCTTCAGAATTTCTGCATTATATTTAAACAAAACGGGTTTCGTAGATGCCCCAATCGATGCCTCATACCCGGAATAATGGAATATTGTTTTAGACGATGAGTTCCAGATCCTCCAATGGATACGACACGCACGAATGCACGTACCCGAATTGCCGGTCCGACTTTCGGACCGGGGTCCCGGCGGGTTGAAACACCTTCCCGGAGGTTACCTTGACCCGGCACATGCTGCATTCCCCTGAACGGCACAGGGAAGGGACAAGGACGCCGCTTCGCTCCAGGGCCACAAGCAGGGGCTCGCCGGCCCTGGCCTCAAATTCGGTCTTTCCCGCGACCCGTACCCGGACGGCCTCATCCGTCTTTATTCCTTCGGGCCAGGCCGGATCGGTCGAGATATCCCTGGGGGCGCCGTAGACCTCACGCCGGATCTTGTGCCTGGAGATGCCCAGATTTTCCAGTTCCGGTAAACAGAAATCGACCATTCCCTGAGGCCCGCACAGATAAAACGTCTTGTCCGAAATACTTCCCAGCGTCTCGGTGATCAAAGCCCCGGTAATGAACCCGGTTGCCCCGTCGTATCCCGGGGGCGGGTTTTCGATCACCGGAATGTAGCGGATATTTTCAAACCGTTGGCCGAGCCGGGTAATCTCGTCGTGACATATGGCGTCTTCAAGGTCTTTGTTTCCGAAGAACAGGACCACGGTCCTGTCCAGCCCGCGCTCCGTTATCTCCCGGACCATGCTCATGAAGGGGGTGATGCCGCTTCCGCCTGCGATGCATACCATGGTACGGCCGTGAAACAGCGGATTGTAATAGAAATTGCCGGACGGTCCTGAGCTTTCAAAGGTGTGGCCCGGTCCGACGTCATCCAGTAGATAATTGGAAACCAGCCCGTCCGCCACCCGCCGAACCGTAATGTCGTAATACCCAACCTGGTTCGGCGGCGACGAAATACTGTAGGGCCGGGAGGTCCGAAGGCCATCGAAGTCAAAAAACAGGGCGATATATTGCCCCGCCTGAAAAGGCGGCAGATAGCCGGTTTCCGATACCATTCTGAACGTCTTGGCGGTCGGGGGCTCCTCGATGACATCGGAAACACGCAGACGCACCCGGGCCGGGTGCAGCTGGTTTATGTACTGGTCCGCCCCGTGGGTGTCGGCACTGTAACCGGCGCCCCACCTGCGGCTGGACTCGATGTCTTTCACCACCTGATCGTATCCGTCGAAATCCTGAAAAATACCCTTTTTCATCGTTTCCCCCTACGCCGCATCCAGTTCTTTCAGAATTCCCTTAGCCGCGGTCATGCCCGCCTCCAGGGTGGGCTGAAAACCGCAGTCGCCGCTCCATCCGCCGGCAAAATAGAGACCGCCGATGGGGGATTCCCTTCCCGGTTGAAAGAACATGGTGTCTTTCATATGCTCCTCGAACCCGTAGATGGCGCCGAAGGGGTGCCCCAGATAACGCATGTGGGTGAGCGGCGTAGCCACCTCCAGCTCTTCGATATGGCTGCCGACGTCCGGGTAAATGGCCTTTACCCGGTCCAGCATGCCTTCCGCGCACCGGTATTTGACCTGTGCGTATTGAGACGCGGGCACGCGCAGCCAGGGTTCGCCGTATTTCAGGGTGACCACGTTCAGCTGGCACGTCCCCGGGGGAGAAAAATCGCGGTCAGCCAGGTCGTAGCAACTCATTACCATAAGTTGATCGTCGATATCCAGCCGTCGCATCTGGTTGAATATCTCGTCCGTGAAATTTGTGTTTTCCAGCAGGAAATTGGTGGTCTCGGTAATGCCCACGGCTTCGGGCTCGCAGTCCAGTCCGATGAAGAGGACAAAGGCGGAAGGGCTCAGGCTCCTTCCCCCCATTTCGGTAAGGGCCTCTTCAGGAACGATACCGGGGGCAATGAGTTGCACGTAGGTGGATACCTGGGACGCATTGGACACCACGTAATCGGACGCGATGCGTTCCCCCGCTTCGGTCACGACCCCGCGAACCTTGCCCCCTTCCACGATGATTTCCCTGACGCCGCAGTTGTACCTGACCGTGCCCCCGTTTGCCATGAACCGGTTGACGATGGCATTGGAAAGGGCCTGAGAACCGCCTTTGAGATGAAAGGGCTTGAATTCCATATAAGTGAAATAGAGCATGGCGATGTAAGCAAAGGAAAGCCGTGTGGGGGGAAGCCCCAGATACCCCCAATAGACCGATACGATCGCTTTGAGCAAGGGATCGGTAAAGATGCGGTCCAGGACCTCCGCCGCCGTCTTGAAGGCATATGCATACAGCGTCGGATACTTTTCCCGCGAGGCTTCCGGGTCCTTGAAATAAAAAGCGGCCAGGAACTCGTTGGCATAACGATACGCCAGGTCGAAGAATTCGTCGATGGCCCCGCTTTCATGGGGGAATCGCTCCTTGAGCGTGGCGACCACCTCATCCTTTTGCGTTTTCAAGGGGAGCGAGAACCCGCCGGGCATGGCCACATTGTACAGGTCCGGCATTTCCACGAACTCCAGGTCGTCGATAACGCCCAGGCTGCCCAGCATGAGCCGCAGGGGGCCGGGCTGCTCCGCCGTTCCCATTCCGCTCAATTGATGCAGGGCCACCTCGAACTCGAAACGGCCCCTGCAGAAACTCGTGGCGCACCCTCCGGGAATATTGTGGCGTTCAAGGAGCAGGACATTGAGGCCCTTCTGGGTCAGTGCCGCGGATGCGGTCATGCCGCCGTTGCCTGCGCCGACTACGATTGCGTCGTATTTCGTATCCATAAATACCCCTCTTTATTTAAAATTAGAGATCTTAACGCGGCGTAGCCGCAAGAAAAAGCATAACCACAGAGCACACAGAGAGCGCAGAGAAGACGAAAAATATAAAAATAAAATAAATAATTTAAACTTATTATCTTTAAAGTAAGACAACATGCGTGCCGATGTCGATGTCTGTCATCTTTTGAATCATGGTTTTTTGTGAAAAGGACGACACCACCACGGAGAAAATGTATTCATTTCAATTAATTTCTCTGTGCTCTCTACTGGTTCAATTTTTTGTTCACTTCGATTTTTCAAGTTCCATTTCCTTGAGCTTCCGCCGCAACACCTTGCCCACCGTGGTCTTGGGCAGTTCGTCCATGAATTCCACGATCTTGGGCACCTTGTAGGCGGCCAGCTTCTCGCGGCAGAAGGCGATCACCTCCTCTTCCGTGAGCGTTTCTCCGGGACTGGGTACGACAAAGGCCTTGACCGTCTCGCCCCGGTAGGCATCGGGGATGCCTACGGCGCAGGCCTCCTGGATCTTGGGGTGCTCGAACAGGATCTCGTCGATGTCCCTGGGGTAGATGTTGTATCCGCCCGCGATGATCATGTCCTTTTTGCGATCCACGATGAAGATGTAGCCGTCCTCGTCCATATAGCCGATGTCTCCCGTATAAAACCAGCCGTCCCGGATGGCGTCGGCCGTCTCCTCCGGCTTCTTGTAATACCCCTTGGTGAGCTGCGGCCCCTTGAGGACGATTTCGCCCGA